>NZ_AP017312.1:0-22500 GCF_002355375.1 Aneurinibacillus soli
TACGCGTCACTGCCATTGAAATACCGATAAAATACCGCCTCGATCATGTAGCCATGCGCAAGAAACTGCGGAATGTGTTCAGCGCGAGCTTTTACAATATTTTTTGTAAATACATATAAAGAAGAAAGCTCATGGATTCGTCTGCACACACCCGCAGCCGACCCCCGGTAATCATCGACGCGAAGACGAGCATTAAACGGGTCCAGACAGACATCCATCCAGAAGTCAGGACCCGTCTCGATTCGGTTGTGTGCATAGAGCGGCTTATTCGCCGTCATAAAAAGCCTCCTTCCTACTATGATGTGTATAGAGAAACAACACGCAAAAAATATGCCAGCCCAGAGGTGAGGAATATGCCGAAAATGACCACAATCTGGTCCGACTATATGGAATGGCTGCTCGGAATGGTAAATGTCGGCGTCCATCTAGTCGATAAAGACGGAACTACCGTTTTTTTTAATGAAAAAATGGCAGAAATCGACGGTCTACGTCGGCAAGATGTACTTGGCCAGAACATCTTCCAACTCTTCCCCTCGCTTACAAACGAGAGCAGTACATTAATTCGTGCCCTGCATACCGGGCAGCCGACCGTCGATCAAGTGCAGACCTATATGAACATGCGCGGCAAACAAATTACGTCCATTAATAGCACCTATCCGCTACTCAAACGGAACGTCATCATCGGTGCCGTAGAATTAGCAGAAGATATTACTCGCATCGTACAGTTGAATGACCAGGTGCTTGAGCTACGTGAGCAGCTGTACCGGACAACAGGCGAGAAGAATCGATCCGGCAACGACACCCAGTATCACTTCGGTGACTTGATCGGGTCAAGCGAACTGTTCACACAGGCGCTCATCCGGGCGAAACGTGCGGCGCGTACGCATTCTCCGGTCCTTGTCTGTGGACCGACCGGGACTGGGAAGGAGCTAATCGCCCAAAGCATTCATAATGCCAGCATTCGGCGCAATCAGCCATTCATTGCTCAGAACTGCGCTGCTGTGCCGCGCGAGTTGATGGAAGGCCTTCTGTTCGGCACAACGAAAGGTGCCTTCACCGGCGCGATCGATCGGCCCGGTATTTTTGAACAGGCACATGGCGGCACACTGTTCCTCGACGAGATCAACAGTCTCGATCTCGCCCTACAAGCCAAGCTTCTGCGTGTGCTTCAGGACGGACGGGTGCGCCGCATTGGAGGCACATCCGAGCAGCAGGTAAATGTGCGCATCATTGCCGCAATGAACGTCGAACCACACGACGTCATCCGTAGCCGCACCATACGACCGGACTTGTTCTTCCGTCTCAATGTCGTCAGCATTGATCTACCTCCCCTCTGCCGTCGAATGGATGATCTGCCGCTTCTCATGCGTCACTTTATCGATAAATTCAATACGTTATTTGCCCTTCACGTACAAGATGCGACACCAGATGTGTATGCTGTCTTCGAACGCCATACGTGGCCCGGCAACATTCGGGAGCTGCGGCATGCAATCGAGTCAGCCTTCAACATGTTGGAAGAAAACGAGTCGGCCATCGAACTGCACCACCTTCCAACACTTTTCCAACAAGCTACCCCTGACCTGAGCCGAAACCGTATATGTCTAGAAGAAGTTGTTCTTCCTGATGAACCATGCAATCTACCGGACATCCTCGATCAAATTGAACGTGACATGATTGCTCACATGCTGGCCCGCTACGGCGGGAACATCAGTCGTACCGCCGACGCACTCGGGCTTAAGCGGCAAGCACTTCAGTATAAACTGAAGAAATTCCATCTATCCTAACTGCAAAAAATCCGGCGCTGAAATTTTTGCAAGTGCCGGATTTTTTGCGCGTGTATTTACGGAAATTTAGAAACGAGTCGCACCCTCAAACTCTTTTATGTTGGCATGCGGCTTGCAATATGTAACACTACCAGGACTTTTTCAAGGAGGGCATCCGCAATGAGCATACGAGAAGAAGATGTACGGCAGGGACCATGGCGTGCGGGACATGCACGAGATTTTCGCCGCGTTCCGTTATGGAAAGACGTTACAGATGAACAATGGAACGACTGGCTCTGGCAGTTGACCCATACGATTAAGACTGTTGATGAGCTCAAGCAAGTTGTAAACCTGACACCGGATGAAGAGGAAGGCGTGCGCATCTCAGCACGTACCATCCCTTTAAATATTACGCCATACTACGCTAATTTGATGAACCCGAATGATCCGCGTTGTCCGATCCGCATGCAGTCGGTTCCAGTATCCGCCGAAATTCTAAAAACCAAATACGATCTTGAAGATCCCCTGCATGAAGATGAAGACGCACCCGTTCCAGGTCTTACACACCGCTATCCTGATCGAGTGCTATTCCTTGTCACCAATCAATGCTCGATGTACTGTCGCTACTGCACGCGTCGCCGCTTTTCCGGTCAGATTGGCATGGGTGTACCCAGAAAGCAGATCGATGATGCCATCGCCTACATCGCTCGTACCCCGGACGTGCGTGACGTCTTGTTATCTGGCGGAGACGGGCTACTCATTAACGACACCATTCTGGAGTACATCCTCAAAAACTTACGTGCCATTCCGCATGTCGAGATCATCCGCATCGGCACACGTGCTCCGGTCGTATTCCCGCAGCGCATTACCGAAAATTTATGCACGATCTTAAAAAAATATCACCCGATCTGGCTAAACACACACTTCAACACGCCGCTTGAGATTACACCCGAAGCAAAACGTGCCTGTGAGATGCTAGCTAACGCCGGGGTTCCAGTCGGCAACCAATCGGTTATTCTCTCAGGTGTCAATGACAGCGTACCGATCATGAAGAAACTCATGCATGAACTTGTCAAAATCCGCGTCCGACCGTACTACATCTATCAGTGCGACCTGTCGGAAGGCATCGGCCACTTCCGTGCGCCCGTATCCAAAGGACTTGAAATCATCGAGGGGCTACGTGGACACACATCTGGCTATGCGGTGCCAACATTCGTCATCGATGCACCGGGCGGTGGCGGCAAAATTGCACTCCAGCCAAATTATCTGATCTCACAGAGCCCGGAAAAGGTCATCCTCCGTAACTTTGAAGGTGTCATCTCGTCGTACCCCGAACCCAAACAGTATGTGCCGGGCCGCGCTGATGATTACTTCAATGAAGTGTACGGCATCCAGCAGCCTGATCCATCCATCGGCATTGCCTCTATCATGCGTGATGAAACCTTCTCACTCGTACCGGAAGGGCTGCGCCGTCTGTCCCGCCGCAAGCAATACGAAGAAACCGCAGACCACACCTCTCTCAAAGACCGGCGTACCAAGCGCGACGAGCTAAAATTCAAGCGCATCCAATCCATGGAGACAAAAAACAAATCAGATGATGCCGAATAATCCAGGCCCCGGGCAGAACGTGCCGCTTTTTGCGGAGACATTCTGCTCATTTTTTGTATGAAAAGGGGATTTCGTCCCACACTACTAGAAGCAGATTGATTTTTTAGGAGGATGCTCACATGTCGACAAAAACAAAAAACCAGAAGCTGACCCCGACACAGCTTGAATATCAACAGTTCGCAAAAGCGCATGAGCCCGCACGACCTGTATGGAAAAACACCCTGCGTGCTTTCTGGGTCGGGGGCACGATATGTCTATTCGGGCAATTCGTTCAGCTATTTTTCATCAAGTATTTCGGATTTACCGAGAAGACAGCCGGGAACCCAACCGTAGCGGTGCTCATTTTTCTGTCGGTGCTGCTAACTGGATTTGGCGTGTACGATAAAATTGCGCAATACGCCGGGGCTGGAACTGCCGTTCCGGTTACCGGATTCGCTAATTCCGTCGCCTCCGCTGCCCTTGAACATAAAAGCGAGGGCTACGTGCTCGGTGTCGGAGGCAATATGTTCAAGCTTGCAGGCTCCGTCATTGTGTTCGGCGTATTTGCTGCCTTTATTATTGGCCTGCTCAAGTGGGCTTGGCAGGCACTGGAGGCGATGTAGATGCTGATTGGACACCAGTCATGGACGTTCCCAAGTAAACCTGTCATCCTCTCTTCAGCTGCAGTCGGTGGACCGTTCGAGGCACAGGGTAATGTCGCCGATGATTTTGACAAATTGTACGGCGATATTTGGCTTGAACAGGACAGCTTCGAGAAAGCCGAGAAAAAAATGCTCGAGGACGCGTGTGACATCGCGCTGCAAAAAGCAGGGATCGACAAAGGACAGGTTAATTTCTTACTCGCGGGAGACTTGATGAATCAAATCATCTCCAGTAGTTTCTCAGCCCGAACAGTAGGCGTTCCATACCTTGGAATTTTCGGTGCCTGCTCAACTTCCATGGAAGGACTTGCTCTCGCCGCGCAGCTCGTAGATAGCGGATCTGCGCACTATGCGCTTGCTGGAACATGCAGCCATAATGCAACGGCCGAAAAACAATTCCGCTATCCAACAGAATATGGCTCTCAGAAGCCACCGACTGCCCAATGGACCGTAACCGGAGCCGGAGCGGCACTTGTTGGCACCAATGGAGTCGGTCCACGTGTCACCGCCGCCACGATTGGACGCGTAGTCGATATGGGCATTACCGACCCATTCAATATGGGAGCAGCGATGGCTCCAGCCGCTGTTGATACGATTCAAGCGCATTTCCGTGACTTTCAGATCGGACCCGGCCACTACGATCTCATTGTGACCGGCGACCTCGGCAAAGTCGGTCATCCCATTGCAGCTGACCTGCTTGCTAAACATGGTTTTACCATGCATGGCGAGAGCCAATTTACCGACTGCGGGTTACTTATCTACAAAGAAGAACAGCAAGTCATTGCCGGAGGAAGTGGCTGCGCCTGCTGCGCTACCGTTACGTATGGACATCTGCTAAATCGGCTAAAGCGTGGCGAATGGCGGCGCATCCTGGTCATCGCGACCGGCGCACTCCTCTCACCACTCAGCTTCCAACAGAACGAAACCATTCCATGCGTCGCCCATGCCGTCGCAATCGAATACAGCTAAGGAGGGAACGGGAACATGATCTTTTTTTGGGCATTTGTCATTGGAGGATTAATCTGTGTCATCGGACAGCTCTTAATGGATGTCGGCAAGCTAACACCTGCCCATACGATGTCTACTCTCGTTGTGGTTGGAGCGATTCTGGACGGGCTTGGTCTATACGAACCGCTGATAAAGTTCGCAGGAGCTGGAGCGACTGTACCGATCACAAGTTTTGGAAATTCTCTTGTGCATGGTGCCATGCAGGAGATGCAGACAGATGGCGTAATCGGCATTATTACGGGCATTTTTGAAGTAACAAGCGCCGGAATTTCTGCCGCCATCATCTTTGGATTTCTTGGTTCTCTTGTGTTTAAACCACATGGATAAGCACATACTACAGTCATGGAGGTGAGAAACATGACAGTATCTGCAAAAGTTAAACAAACACTTTCTGGTCTGAAAAGCGCCCAGGCAAGCCTGGAAACATTCGCGCTTGAAACGCAGAACAAGCAAGCCAAACAAGCGTTTACACAAAATGCTCAACAAACACAAACGATCATTGACTCTCTTGAGCAACGCGTTCAGCAACTTGAACAAGAAGAGCCACAGTACAAAGGATTCTAAGAAAGAAAAAAGCCAGGGTGAGCATTGTGCTCACCCTGCTTATCATAGGAGGTACTCTTATGAACAGTACAGTCGATGTGGCGCTGCGTGCGTTTTTCGCCCTCATTGCCCTGTTCACTATCACCCGGATACAGGGAAAGAAACAGCTTGCACAGATGACCTTTTTTGAATATATCGTTGGCATCACCATTGGGGATATTACCGCCTTCATTGCGACCGATATAGAAGGGAATCTGCTTCACGGTTATGCCAGCCTGCTTGTTTTTGCCGTTATCCCGTTTCTTGTTGATTTTCTTTCTCTTAAGAGTAAAACCATTCGTGATCTATTCGAGGGTAAAGGCACCGTGTTAATCCGCAAAGGAAAAATACTGGAAAAAAACATGAAGAAAGAACACTTTAGCACAGATGAACTACTGGAACAATTACGTCTAAAAGATGCGTTCCGAGTAGCCGATGTGGAATTTGCTGTTCTGGAAGCGAACGGTGAATTGAGTGTGATGAAGAAAAAGGAAAGCCAACCCCCATCTGCTAGCGATCTTGGGCTAACCGTAAAGCCTGAGCACGATTCGCAGACCGTCATTATGGATGGAAACATTCTTCTCGAACCCCTCGCAGAAGCCGGACTTAACCTGCGCTGGCTACGCGACGAGCTAGAAAAAGCAGGTGTTGCACTGGACAATGTTTTTCTTGGACAAGTTGATTCCGCTGGTGAACTATACTTAGATGTATATGATGATAAGATTGAAATGCCTGCTGCCACCGAACAAAAGCTTACACTTGCCTCACTAAGGAAGTGCCAGGCTGATCTAGAATTGTTCGCCCTGGAAACAACTGATAGTCAGACCAAAAAGCTATATGGAAAAGCCTCACAAAAACTGGAACAATCCATTAAGCAGCTCTCTCCCTATCTAAAATAACTGGCATGATTTCCCCACGTAAAAAGCAGTTCCCTCGAGGAGAACTGCTTTCTCTATTTACACAGAAGTTTCTACGGTTAAAGTCTCATTGGTTAATCCAACCTGTATTCTTGCTCCATCTACAATTCTTCCACCAATCAGTTCGCGTGCAAGCAATGTTTCCAAATGACGTTGCAAGAAGCGACGTAGTGGACGTGCACCGTATACCGGATCATATCCTTCCCGTGCAATATACGCTTTTGCTTCGTCGGAGAGCACAAGCGTAATCTTGCGGTCAGCAAGACGGCGGCGTAGATCGTCAATGAGGAGCTCAACAATACCACCAATCTCACCTGCCGTAAGCGGTTTGAACAGCACAATCTCATCCACCCGATTCAGAAATTCCGGTCGGAAGCTCATGCGAAGTTCATGCATAACGTGTTGGCGTGCTTCCTCTCGAATCTCGCCTGCCTCCGTAATGCCCTCAAGAAGAAACGCTGACCCGATATTGGATGTCATAATAATCACCGTATTTTTAAAATCAACCGTACGACCTTGTGAATCCGTCACCCGCCCGTCATCTAGCACTTGAAGCAACACATTGAACACATCGGGATGCGCCTTCTCAATCTCGTCAAACAGGATAACCGAATACGGCTTACGACGCACAGCTTCCGTTAGCTGGCCACCTTCCTCAAACCCGACATACCCTGGCGGTGCACCGATCAAGCGAGACACAGTATGCTTCTCCATATATTCACTCATGTCAATGCGAATAATGTTCTCTTCCGTATCAAACAGCGTCTCAGCCAATGCTTTGGCCAGTTCTGTTTTCCCTACACCCGTTGGACCAAGAAAAATAAACGAACCAATCGGGCGGCGCGGATCGCTAATGCCAGCCCGCGCACGCAGGATGGCATCCGTCACTCGCTGTACGGCTTCATCCTGCCCTACGACACGCTCATGTAAAATGGTATCGAGCTTAAGCAGCTTTTCTCGTTCCCCTTCGGCAAGTTTTGCAAGTGGAATGCCTGTCCAGCGCGAGATGATGCGCGTAATCTCGTCATCCGTTACTTCTTCCCGCAGCAGCGACTGTTCATTCTGCTTATTGGCATGAGAAACTTCCGCTTCGCGCAGCTGCTTCTCTAACTCCGGTAGACGACCATATTTGAGTTCCGCCGCTTTGTTCAGATCATAGTCGCGCTCCGCCTGTGCAACAGCTCGATGCACGCCCTCAATTTCTTCACGCAGCTTTTGAATCGACTGTAAGGCATGTTTCTCGTTTTCCCACTGTGCTTTCATCGCTGATAGAATCTCGCGGCGTTCAGCCAGCTCTTTCTGGAGATGAGTGAGGCGGTCACGGCTCGCCGCGTCCGTTTCTTTTTTCAGTGCCGCTTCTTCAATTTCCAGTTGCATGACCCGACGTGCGACTTCATCCAGCTCCGCCGGCATAGAGTCAATCTCGGTCCGAATCATCGCACACGCCTCATCAACCAGATCAATCGCCTTATCCGGTAAGAAGCGATCTGTAATGTAGCGATGTGACAGCACTGCCGCACTGACCAGTGCATTATCATGAATTTTGACGCCATGAAATACTTCAAATCGCTCCCGCAGCCCACGTAAAATAGAAATCGTATCTTCTACGGTTGGCTCATCCGCAAGCACCGTCTGAAAACGACGTTCGAGTGCCGCATCTTTCTCGATATATTTGCGGTATTCATCAAGCGTCGTCGCACCAATGCAGTGCAGTTCCCCGCGCGCAAGCATCGGCTTCAGAAGATTCCCGGCATCCATCGCTCCTTCTGTCTTGCCTGCCCCAACGATCGTATGAATCTCATCAATAAACAGCAGAATCTGCCCTTCGCTCTGCTTGATCTCCTGCAGCACTGCTTTTAGACGCTCTTCAAACTCCCCTCGGTATTTTGCTCCCGCAATGAGTGCACCCATATCGAGGGCAAAAATCCGTTTGTCACGTAGCCCTTCCGGCACATCGCCCCGCACGATTCGGTGTGCTAGTCCTTCGACAATGGCTGTTTTCCCGACGCCTGGCTCACCGATCAGCACCGGATTATTTTTCGTTTTACGTGATAGAATACGGATCACATGACGAATTTCGCCATCACGCCCGATAACCGGGTCCAGCTTACTCTGCTCAGCGGCGCTGACCAGATCGTGCCCATATTTATCCAATACTTCATAGGTTGACTCTGGCGTGGCACTTGTGACCCGCTGACTACCGCGTACACTACTAAGTGCTTCAAGGAATTGGGCACGCGTAATTCCTACCCCTGCGATCAGTTTCCCAAACGTCGTTTTCTCGGCTTCTGCAAGAATACCAAGAAACAGATGCTCCACTGAGATGTATTCATCCCCCATTGCTTTCGCTTCATCTTCCGCTTTCAAAAACACCTGGTTAGTAGCCGAACTGACGTATATTTTCCCAGCTTCTTTCCCCGGTCCAGACACACGAGGCTTCTGTTCGAGCCGCTGCTCGACGTCTCGTTTCAATTTCTCCGGGGAGACATTCATTTTCACCAGTAGACGTGCAAGCAATCCTTCGTGTTGCTCAAGCAGGACCAGCAGCAAATGCTCAGGCTCTATCTCCGGATTTCCGTAGCGCAGTGCCTTCATTTCTGCCTGCTGCACAGCCTCAATGGATTTTTGTGTAAATTTATTTAGATCCATTGTCACACAACCTTCCCTATTTTGGTATACTTCTATTATACCCGCAGTATTGAAAAATCGAATGCATGATTCCATCCTTCTCCATTCATACTATACGTACGAATCTAGAAAGTGAGGAATTCATCATGGATCGAAAAATAACACCAATCACACTCGCCGAGCTAGAACGCCGACATGCCACGCTGAAAGAGCCGTCAGACCATCCAATCTCGACACCCCTGCATTCTGTATCAGAAAACGTGGATGAATCCGGAACCGAAGAAAAAGTGATTGACGAACCATAAATGATGCACGAAAACATCATTTCACCTTTTTCACCATCTTAATATTATTAATGGAATCTATATCTTTTTTTAAAAAATTTTGTCGGACTTTGTAGTATAATGGGAATGGATATAAGTTTTTCAGGGGTGAAAGAGATATGAAGCGTCAATTTTCTATGGAATTCAAAGTAAAAGTGGTAAAGCAAGCCCTTAAAAGCGATCGTAATACGACGGCACGTAGCTACCATTTGAACAGCATTATAATCTCCCGTTGGATTCGTGAGTACAGTGAGGGCAAATATGACCGCGTATTGATCTAAATCTTCATACCAGTTCAAATACTACATCCACCGTGAAAACGGTGGATTTTTATTTTGACAAAAAAACATTGTGTACATATAATTATTATAACAAGTATTTTCAAGCAGGGAGATATGCTATGTCAAAAGATGACACATTCAAGTTTTATACAACCCAAACAAGTCGCAATCTTATCCGCTTCTTAACCCTTCATCTCAAACAGTACGATATTACACCAAAACAGTGGACAGTGTTGAAGAGATTAGCTACGGAATGTGGCATTACTCAGAAAGAACTCGCACAAAGTATTGATAAAGATCCAGCCACTGTAATGAAGATTCTCGACATTCTTGAGCGTAAACAACTGCTTATTAAGCAGCCAAACAAAGAAGACCGAAGATCCCTCCTGCTTTATGCTACAGAAAAAGGACAAAAGCTGGTTCAGACACTACACCCTTTTATTGAGAGCCTTTATGAACATATCGTACTGCGTGACATCTCTGAAGAGCATCTGGAGATTTTTACACAGGTTCTCCACCAAATAAACACAAATATTAGTGAGGAACTAGACCAATAATTAAAAACAACGGAGAGGTATTTATGCAGCCACAACCTTTATGGACAAAAAACTTTATTATCATTTGTGCAAGCAACTTTTTTATTTTCATGACCTTCTATACGCTTCTAGCAACTCTTCCCGTCTTTGTGATCGATGTCTTGCACGGTAACAATCAGCAAATCGGACCGGTTATGACTTCGTTCATTATCGCCGCCGTACTCTTACGGCCTGTAGCCGGACGATTGCTCGATCGAATGGGCAGAAAAAAAATACTGGTAGCTTCCGTCGTACTATTTATGGCTTCTACATTTACGTATGCAGGTATCCAGAGCTTTTTACTTTTGCTCACCTTACGCTTCATTCACGGCGTGAGCTTCGGGGTTGTCACAACGACAACAGGCACAATCGCCAATAGCCTGGTACCATCTGAACGCAAAGGTGAAGGGATTGGTTATTTTGCTACAACAATGAATATTGCCATGGTCATCGGTCCATTTTTGGGGCTTACGATTATTTATACCTACAATTTTGGTGTTCTGTTTGCGATTCTTTCTGTATTCTCCCTCCTAGCCTTCTTATGTGCTAGCATCATACGCGTTCCCGTCGCAAACCAACCAACAAAAAACAGTAACCAGTCTTTTCACTGGAGAAGCTTCATTGAACCACATGCCATTCCCATCTCGTTAACAGGCATGCTACTCGCGTTTGCTTATAGCGGAATTCTTACTTTCATACCTGTATACGCCAAGGAACTTGGGCTTATTCAGACGGCCAGCTACTTCTATGTGGTATACGCCGCGATGATTATTCTATCCCGCCCACTTACCGGCAAACTATTTGATCGTTTGGGTGGACACGTGATTGTATATCCGAGTATCCTCCTTTATATCATCGGACTTGTAACACTCAGCCAGGCGCATACGTCACTCTCGTTTCTTGTAGCTGGTGCGGTAATCGGATTAGGCTACGGAACACTGTTCCCTATTTTCCAGACGATCGCTATTCAATCGTCACCCGCCCACCACAGTGGCATCGCAACGGGCACCTATCTGCTACTGTACGATGGAGGCATCGCGCTTGGGTCGATTATTCTCGGAGCAGTAGCTTCTGCTTCTAATTACCGGGAGATGTATCTCGTATCTGCTGTTGTGATTGCTTTTTCCGCTCTGCTTTATTACGGGCTGTGTCACAGGCAGAACACTCATGCTTCTAAGGAGCACCTGAAAGGAATATAGCCATGCCATTTTTACGTTTTGCCGGGGTTGAAAAGGATCGGCTACAAGAACTTGCCCCTTCTATCATCCGGGAGGTTGCCCGTACTATTCAGATTTCTGAGGAAAAAATAAAGATTGAGCTTCTTGCGATAGAGCAAATTACAAATACACCGCCTAGCCTTGAGATTTCGATGTTTCAACGGGAACAAAGTAAGCATGACACACTTGCAGCAAGACTATACGAACTGTTGAAACGAAATGGGTATGCAACGATTCATATCTTTTTTGTAATTCTTACACCCTCACTGTACTATAAAGAGGGTAGCCCGCTAAAAGAAATAGCCGAGCCAATCTCTGCGAAGCTTTACTGAAGCTTTCGTTTAACGAATAAAAACCTTCCTGATTAATGATAGCAGGAAGGTTTTTATATTATTACATACCACTTATATAGTTATATGTGTCAGCAGACGCTTCCCTGATAAATGGACTCATCTCCCCACTACAGCAAATGTACAGCTCATGCATCGCCCTTGTGCAAGCAGTATAAAATAGCTTCCGTTCACTTTCTCGACCGTATTGTGATTTGGATCCATTATAAATAATCACAGCATCAAACTCCACACCTTTTGCAAGATACGAAGGGATGATGAGTGTGCCTGTTTCAAAGACGCCTGTTTCTTTTCCAATTAATCGGATGGGAAGGGCCACTCGTAATGCTTCATAAGCTTGTCGGCTTTCTTCTGCGGTTTTACATATTACAGCAATCGTTCGGTGCCCCTCTATTTGCAGTGCCTGAATCCGTTCTGTTACCTGCGCGGCAAGATCCTCCATATTTGCGACCTGTATTACAGTTGGCTTACTACCTTCCCGGTTAAATGGTTCAATCTCTCCGCTTCCACCTACAAACTCACGTGTGAATTCAACGATCTGGCGAGTCGAACGGTAGCTGCGTGTCAGGGTAATCTTTTCAGTCTGCTCACTTTCATATAATGAAGACAATGACGAAACCCCGATACCGAAGCGAGCATGCGCATAGATCGCCTGATTACTATCGCCCAGTACCGTCATTTTACTGCGCGGAAACAAACGTTTGATGAAGGCAAACTGAAACGCTGAATAGTCCTGGGCTTCATCAATAAATACATGCTTAATAGACGTATTGCTTTGAAACCCTTCCACCAATTCTTGCAAATACAAATACGGGGTCGCGTCCTCATACGCTAGCTCAGTACGAACAATCCGCTCCTTCGTTTGAGCGCATATATCTGCCCATTGCTCTGGTAGAACCGCATCAGGGGCAAAATGAGACACGTACTCTGGATCGGCAAATAGTCGCTCATACATCGCCTTCATATCGATGAATCTCATACGTTTTACTCTTCTACGCAAAGGCTTAAAGCGTTCCTGAACCACCATTTTGGCAAGCTGCTTTTTTTCCCGTTCAAAATCGTCGAACGTATCCCCGGTGTACCGTCTTTTCTTCCGTAGTTTCTTATAAGCCTGCAAGTATGCTTCCTTATCAAGCAGCTCAATTTCATCTTCTACCCATTGTTCTGTCAACTCTTTACGCATAGCCTGCTTGATTTCCTGAAGCAACCATTCAACGAGTAGATTCATACGGTCCGGGATTTGTAGCGCAGCATCCAACTTATAAAACTGTTCGGTCATATGTGCTGCGGAAACAAGCGTTTTGCCTCGGAATGTAATATCCTTAAACAGCATACCCTCTCGACTAAGAAACGCGGCGTATTGCTCAATCATCGCAACAAAGGCCTGATCTGCTTTGTAACGTATGCCCGCCATCCGAATGTCATATGCCGGATCCTCCTCCGCCGTCAGCACATACTCCATTTGCATAAACGGATCTTCAAGCGCAAATATTTTTCCGAGACGACGCTGCAAGTATTCCTGGAACGTTACCTGCTGCATATTTTTTTCGCCAAGCTCAGGTAGGACCGTCGAAATGTAGCTATTGAACAGCTGGTTCGGGGAAAACAGTACAATTTGTTCAGCCTGCAATGTATTCCGGTAACGGTATAGCAAATAGGCCACCCGCTGTAGAGCTGCAGATGTTTTACCACTTCCGGCCGCTCCCTGTACAAGTAGCAGCCGACTGCGCTCGTTGCGAATAATCTGGTTCTGCTCTTTCTGGATGGTGGCCACAATACTTTTCATCTGTGTGTTCGCCTGCCTGCCCAGCACCTCTTGCAACAGTTCATCCCCGATGGTGATCACTGTATCAAACAGGCTTAGAATGCGGCCATCACGAATCACGTACTGCCGCTTCAACTCCATCACACCCGAAATGGTACCACTGGGCGCTTGATACTGAGCTGGGCCAGGTGAATAATCATAATATAAGCTTGAGATCGGCGCACGCCAATCATATACGAGAAATTCCTGTCCGTTCTCTTCCTGAAAAGAAGCCAGCCCAAGATAAATCCGTTCCGTCTGCTCTCCTTCTTCTGTAAAATCAATACGTCCAAAATAAGGGGACTGCTCTAGCCTATGCAACGTTCTTAAACGCTCTCTGGCATGCTGATAACTGCGCTCCCGCTCGGAGAGAACTTCAGCCTGCTGCTTCATACTTGCATACGTTTCTGCCGCTTCATGTACATCGTCAAAATTAACGGTCACATCATCCCAAAAATTTTTACGAATATCCACGACTTCAGTTTGAATATCGCCCACTTCCTGCTGCAGAATGTTAATTTGCCTGCTAATTTTATCTGTAACCTGATCAACCCGTTGCTGCTCTTCCTGCCATTCCTGCTTCGACATACCCAGAGTCCCATCCCCTTATCAAAAGACTTTTCACATAACGTTTGACAAAGCCAGCTAACTTGTGATAGAATTAATTTGATTGCTATTAAAAAAGTAAAAAATCATGAGCAACTTTTATTTTATCATAAAATTCCTTTAGTATTCAACATCACATATTAAAAAGTATATGCAGATAAAAAGGCCTCACAGTCCCTATCACGGACAGTGAGGCCTTTATTATTGTGGAACTTACTCTTCTCCGATATAGCTAGGTCTTCTATTATGGCGGCGTTGAATGCGTTTAACTCGTACACATCTGAACTTCTGGTACAGAGTCTTCCCTACGCAGCATTCCCCTATAACTGCTTCTATTCGATATCTAGCAGTGGTTTTTAATGGAGAAGATAAGAAGAGCCCTGCTAGTACATGATGAGAATGTCTACTCGGCTCAACAATTGTGATGTTCTGAAAAGGAATCCTGCCGGGAGAACCACATTTTCTCACGCATTTGTTTCCCTTCCATTCCCCGACTATAAACGTATCGCCAACAGATAGATTGGATGATTTGGGTACAATAAAATCAAAGCCATGCGATGATTCTACCATACGTTCACCCCCTTCCTTATAGAGCTTATATAAAATATGCTGCTTCTATAAAGAAGGTGTGGACGAGTATCTTTAAAATTACGAGAGACCCGGCATAATCGCCGGGCCTTTGGTTTTTAGCGGAAAGGAGCCGTAACAGCACGTCCAATATCTTGAATGATGACGCCGACATCATTTGCCAATGTACGAATCGGATGCCCTGCCTGCACTTGCGTATTTAACGTGCGAATTCGCTGATTGAGCTGTGTATCCGTGGTTACATGAACATTGTACCCGGGTTCAGCTTTCTTCACAGCATTGGCTACCTTGTACTCAACGGCCCTTTTATTTTGGGCAGCCGTATTCGTAATATCAAGTCCAATCACGGCATCTTTTCCATTCACAACAGCGGTTGCATGTGCAACACCTGGTACTTTCCTCGCTGTGTGTACCATGCGGTCCGCCGCTGCACGTTCCGTCGTATACAGCTGCGCTGTATTAGATGGTGGTTGCGGTGCTCTATTCATATACATGCCATCATTATAACGGGGAGCCACAGGGTTGGCCTGGTATTCATTTACACGATAGTTCTGCGTATGGCTTGTATTCGGAGGAGCCGCTGTCTTATTACACGCAGCAAGAGATCCCGCCAATACAACAACAAGCGATACAGTCGTAACTTTTGTTAATATTTTATTCATTTCTTCACCTCCACGCTTAGTTTGACACGCATCGTATTTTTTAATGCTGGAAATTAAAAGGATACATTTCACTCGTTTGTTACGTGTAGTTCCCTCTCGGCAAGCAACTCGGAAACTGTAACAAACTGGTACCCTTCCTTCGATAATCTGTTCAAGATGATGTCTAATGCCTGAATCGTTTGCGTACGATCCCGCCCGAAATCATGAAACAATACAATATTTCCAGGCCGAGCGTTTTTGCAGACTTTGTTCACAATTTTTTTCATGCCAGGATTGGCCCAATCTCTTGTATCTTGTGTCCATGACCACATCACAACAAGATGCTGGTTCGCCTTCGCTGCCTCTACTACTCTGGTGTTAAAATTCCCACCCGGAGGCCGAAACAATACCGGTCTGATTTTGACCGCTGTATAAATTACCTCATCTGTTTTTTTCATTTCTTCTTGCAGTCGATTGGCATTGATTTGGCTCATGTTTGGATGCGTATACGTATGATTGGCAATTTCATGACCTTTTTGATGCATCATTTGAAGCAGCTCTGGATGATGCTCTGCTCGCTGACCTACTACAAAAAAGGTAGCTTTTGCATGATACTTATCCAAAAGAAGCAAAATTTCATTTGTATATTTGGGATGGGGACCATCATCAAACGTAAGAGCGATCAACTTTTTATTTGTCTGTACGTCCCATACAACGTTACCTGTCGCCTCCCACTCGGTACGTTTTTTCGGATTCGCGCAAACCACAGGCTGGATTACGAAACCAAAAAACAGCATACAAACAATAAGCTTCTTCATCATCTGCCTTTTCCTCCTCCCTACTTCCTGCTATGCCGCTGATTAAACATAAAAAAATAATGATCAACCGCCGAGCTGATGGCGCTGACAATTTGTTTTTGTTGCAGCGGATCTGTCATCCGCTCACGATCCACTGGATTGCTGATAAATCCGATCTCAACAAGAACGGTTGGACAAATCGAATGGTTAAGCAAATATAAATTTTGGCCTGGCCGTGGTAATTCCACCCTCTTATATAAGTTGTTCAGTGTGTGCTGCATGACGTCTGCAAGCATAAAGCTTTGATTGTTTTTCTGATAAAGCACAAGAGGACCGTGATGATTCGGGTTAGATGATATATTAGCATGCAGACTAATCGTTATCTTTGGCGATAACGACTTCATAAGATGCTTACGCTGCGCCAAATCTTTTTGATGACGCGAGCGTGTATTCAGCCAGCTGTTGTCATCACTAAGTGCATAATCACCCGTACGATTTAGCACAACGGTATATCCTTTTGCCGATAACTGGTTATAAAGCAGGCGGGCTATCGTTAAGGTAACATCCTTTTCCAGCGTAGTTTTGTAGTACGCTCCCCCATCAATGCCCCCATGCCCTGCATCGATAAGAATATCAACAGGTGTGTTTACACGGTCCAAACAATATGCAGGGATAGGAAAAAGAACGCTACTTAGAAAAATGAATAAGACAATAACTCCTCGAATTTTCATCATTACTTTCACCATCTTTTTATAAATACTTTGCAGTATAGCTTACGCACGCGACCTATGTTGAAACATGACCAGTACTGTTACTATTTCCTAAAAAAATTTTTATATTTGCCCAACAAAAAACCACCATCCAAACGTTGGATAGTGGACCCGAATGCTTTCCTGATTTCATCTGCCAGCTGGTGAGTTTCCTTTGGCATTCTTCTCTCTATTCTTCGATGTTCCAGAGGAATAAATCTCAACCTTTACCTCGACAGATTGTAGTGAATCATCAGAAATCTTAAGCTCATTATTCTTCGCTAGCTCATGCCAGGCACGAGGATTTTCCCGATATAATGTGTTCGATAATTGAAACACATCGGCATTCATTTTAATCCCTTCGCGAAACGTCCGCCTAATTTCACCTTGAATTCTGTTTTCAGCCTTCTTCTGTAGCTGTTCCTGTGAAAGTGTTTTTTCTACTTCAATCATCGATCCTTTTATCGAAACCTGTATGTTGAAGGTGACCCTTCCGTTTTTCGTTTGCGGTGTTATCTTTATTTTTGGCTTTCCTAAAGAAAGTGAGGCCACCGGCTCCTTCCCATCAAAAATATAAAGCGCTGTACGAGCAGTTTGCTTTTGCATCCAGCGAATTCCTTGTATCTTTGTTCGTGGCATGTGTCCCTTGAACTTCCCTTGCTGTAGGATCCCTACCCCATCTAACATTAAAACCTCTTTTTTCTTCTTGTCCTCCTTCCAGTTATTCCTCGAAATTTTCAAATAAGGAAGGATGGTCGTAGCTCCACTCTCTTTTGTGCTTATCATAAATTCCCGTAAGGTTATAGGCTTAACAATTGAATATTGTAAGTACGTATCATCCGGATCACTTAGCCTGGAATATGCTATGGAGAAAGTCAGAGCCGGTTTAGCGATAAAAAGATCATTCAATCGCTCCTTTGTGCCCGATACCCAGATCGTCTTTCGAATTTCATTATATCGTTCTAACACATCCAAAACATCTTCTATGACTTTCTTATTCTTCAGGGCTCTCTCGGTAAATACAAGCGCTGCAACATGTCCCCACGAATAGCGCTGCTGGGCTGTTGTATATAAATTATCCGTCGCGATATCAAACGTTTTTCCTACTGATTTCCCTACCCATATTGGTGCAGGAACTGCGCCTCCTCCTCCTTCTTGTTTAGCAATGTTCGTAAAAGGGATAATCTGCGCATATATCACTTGGTTATTGTTCACATAATCAACACCTATAGCATAAACATACCGAGTATGCTCTATTTCCTTCATGTCCCAGCATCCTGTTAAAAATACCATCATAAAAACACTCATCCCTATACAAACAGCTTTCCTTCTCATTACGTATCTTCTCCCTGTCTGGTGGAGTCATGAGGCTGCAGCATAGTCGAGCGTTTCTTCTCCTGCTTCCAGGGAATACGGAATAGCGCATGCTTCATATCGCTAAATACAGGAGGAGACAATGGGGCCAAATACGGAACCCCGAACGAACGCAAGTTAGCCAGATATGTCAGGATAGCAAAAACCGAAATGAAAAACCCAAACATCCCCAAAAATGAAGAGGCTATCAATACGCACATTCGTAAAAGAGCGACGCTTCCCGTTAAATACAAATTCCCCAATGTAAACTTAGCGACAAGTGAAGTCGCCGCTACTACAATCAGACCCGGGGAAGTAAGCCCTGCACTAATCGCAGCCTGCCCAATAATGAGTCCGCCTACTACCGATATCGTTTGCCCAATAGCTGCGGGGAATCGGGCTCCGGCTTCTCTAAATAACTCAAACAAAAATAACATAAGAAAGCATTCAAGAGGCGTAGAAAAAGGGACCCCTTGCCTTGATACCATAGTCGTTGCGAGTAAAGTAAACGGCAGCTGATCAGGATGATAGGTCGTTAATGCAACCCAGAATCCTGGAAGAAACAGGGCAACCATCATACCACCTAGTCTTAGAAAACGTTCAAACGAAACGAAAAAAAATGAATCGTGCATATCCTCACTCGTTTTCAAAACAAACAGCAGATTTGCAGGAGCAATAATAGCTGTAGGGTTTCCATCAACAAATAAAGCAAATCTCCCTCGCAGGAGACTTTCGGCTACAAGGTCTGGACGACCCGTATATACAAACAGCGGGAAAAAGGGATACGGCGTATCTGCTATCATCTCCTCTAACTGTTCCGTACCAAGCATCCCGTCAATTTCAATACTCCCTAGCCGTTTTCGTACCTCTTCTATCACCTGACTTGAAGCTACATCTTTAATAAAAAATAGACCGATCTCTGTTTTCGTTCTTGTTCCAATTGTAAATGTTTCATAATGTAAGGAAGTCGTCTTCAACCTTTTTCGAATAAGGCCAACATTAACATCAAGCTCCTCAATGAATCCATCTCGAGGACCTCGTACCGCAGTTTCTGTACTCGGCTCTTCGGGCTTTCTTTGTGGTCTAGCAGAAATATCAACCGTATATACAGCATCTGTCCCTTCAAATAGCAAAAGAAGCTGACCGCAAAATACATTTTCGATAATTTTCTCTTTCATCCCCTGCTTTGGGAGTCGCTTCATCGCCACCGTTTTCTGGCTCTCTAACTCGGATAGGCTGACAGGTGACGAAACAACCTGGTTAATCAGCTTGGTATCACACAGACCCGGACAATAAATCAGAATAACAACTGTATTATCGCCCCCCGCTGTATGTATTGTTTCGATGTTTACATCTCCACACGAAGCAAACCATTCTCGAACTTGTCCTTCTTTAAATTCAGGGATATGTTCCTCAACAGCAGGTACGGAGGTACGCGTACTCCTTTTTGATTTTCTTTTAAAAATATTCATAAACAACATCCCTTACCCTCCTTTTTTTTCTCCAGTAAATGCTGCGAACCCGGCGAGTATAAACGAGATCATGAGCATGATTACCAATGAAACAGGAAGAAACAAATCACGCAAAAACATGTAGAACTTCATGTCACTTATTGGAGAAATAGTAAATCCGAATACAGCTATATAGATCAGAACAAGAGACCATATTTTCTTTTTTTTATCGCTTATTTTCAAAGTATCAATTATCATAAAGCTGGCTAGAGAAATACGTATGAATGCACCCGACAGCCATTGATAAATCGATAAAAAATCTAGATGCTCAATATAACGCCCGATTGACACAAGCCTCCACTCCTCAAATGCAGGATAGCGCTGAGAGGCAGCCTGGTGAGCCCCAAATTCAGCAATCCCAGCCATAGTCGGCCCTAGAGTGAGTCCAGTCAGAATAAGCGTAATAACTGTCAAAGAAGTAAAAGTAACCGTAGCGCGAATATGATGTTGTATAAAAATTAGCAGGATGAGTTCAACCAACCCGGAACCGACGTATGCCATCCCACTGATTACCGGATGAAATCCATATTCGAGCCAGGGCTTCAACAAGGAGTAATCCTTATTGGATATATTTGCCGTAGCTACAAAAAATCCTAAAACTACAATAACCGGCAGCAAAATTCCTGTCGTAACTGCAATAGACTTTATGCCGCAATACGAGTTATAAAAACAAAGCAGTGCAAAAGTAAGCGCCAGCACAAACGTCGGAGTAGCAGGCAAATACGATACTTTTGTCCACATAATGGTTTCCTTTAATGTAATACCGCTAATCAAAAATAAATAAAGGATACTAACAAGCAAAAGGAATCCTGAAAAAAAGCGTCCGTATTTTTGTTTCAACCATTCAAGAATATGCTGCTGGTTTGTTTTTTTCATAATGAAATAAAGCACAGGAATCCATAGTAAGCATGCTACACACGTAAGACAGACGCTTATCCAAGAATCTCGACCTGACACTTCCAATAATATAGGAATAACTATTACATGGTTCATAAGTCCAGAAGCCGTCATGATAATCATCATGGCTTGAAAAAGAGTAATACCGGCCTTTTCCATCACACAGCTCCTCCTCATGTTTTTACATCTATACTATGTTTTTCTTTTTAACCCACCTTTATTCATTAATGGAAAGCATCAGATACAATCTCCCCATTAGATTTCGGCTTATAAGAAATACTTATTCTTCATGACGATTCCCCCTGCTCGTGATAAGATATTCTTATTTACTAGAGGGTATCTACATACTACAGGGAGGCATGTATCATGAATCTATTTCGATCTGGAAACCAGATTTTCATTCAAGTGAAACTACAACCAAAACAAGGTTTAGCTGAGCTTCTTTCAACAGCACTCGAAGAGATTAAAGAACAAAATCAAAAATACGACGTTGAAATCATTCAAGTTGTAAAAGAAACAAAACAAAAATATACACTGATTATGAACCTCAGATCGAAGTACGGAAAAGGTCGACACATGCGCTAAAAATTCCGGGAATCATCTGTTTTATTAGTGAAGGAATACAAAAATAGCCCTGTGCTCTCAATCCAACGGAGAGCACAGGGCTACGTTATTTTCGTACGCTTGTATAATGCGGTCGGCGAGACTCGAACTCGCACGATCATGGATCACTACCCCCTCAAGATAGCGTGTCTGCCAATTCCACCACGACCGCAAAATGGTACCTAAAGGAGGTACCCGAATTTGAACCAGGGAATAAAGGTTTTGCAGACCTTTGCCTTACCACTTGGCTATACCTCCAGAAACACAAAAAAAGCGGACAACGAGACTCGAACTCGCGACCCCGACCTTGGCAAGGTCGTGCTCTACCAACTGAGCTATGTCCGCATGATATGGTGCGGGTGGAGGGACTTGAACCCCCACGCCGAAGCGCTAGATCCTAAGTCTAGTGCGTCTGCCAATTCCGCCACACCCGCATATCTAAGAAATTTTTCATGGTGGAGGATGACGGGATCGAACCGCCGACCCTCTGCTTGTAAGGCAGATGCTCTCCCAGCTGAGCTAATCCTCCGACGCACAAGAATGTGCTAGGTTCTGCGTTGCGACAGGACGTCGCTTTTTTAGCAGAACATCATATAGTGACCCGTAGGGGATTCGAACCCCTGAATGCATGCGTGAAAGGCATGTGAGTTAAGCCGCTTCTCCAACGGGCCCGGACATAAAAAAACGCTCCGAACTTTCCCTATTTCAAGGAAACGATCTCCGGAACATTTCTTGTACCCTCAAAACTGAATGGAGAAGAAAAATCGCATTGTATTAGGTTAAGCCCTCGACCGATTAGTATTCGTCAGCTCCGCACATTGCTGCACTTCCACCTCGAACCTATCTACCTCATCATCTATAAGGGGTCTTACCAGCTTATGCTGTGGGAAATCTCATCTTGAGGGGGGCTTCACGCTTAGATGCTTTCAGCGCTTATCCCGTCCGCACATAGCTACCCAGCTGTGCTCCTGGCGGAACAACTGGTGCACCAGCGGTGCGTCCATCCCGGTCCTCTCGTACTAAGGACAGCTCCTCTCAAATTTCCTGCGCCCACGACA
>NZ_AP017312.1:27500-60000 GCF_002355375.1 Aneurinibacillus soli
AAAGTTGTCATTTTTAAAGGGTGTACCCAAGTACACCCTTCTTTTTGTTATTGACTTTAGTATTAATTATCATCATGATCCAATCTCATATACCCGGAAGATTTATAGGGGAATTGTAACGTAACAGACGTACCCTTATTTATTTCGCTTGCGATTAAAATGGACGCATTGTATTTCTTTATTAATCGCTGAGCTATTGATAATCCTAGTCCATACCCTCCTTCTTTTCTGGTCCTTGCTTTATTAACACGATAAAAGCGATTCATAACAAATGGCAGTTCTTCTTTTGGTATTCCTATTCCTTTGTCTAGTATCTCAATTAAAAATTGATTTTCCGTTACTCTTACTGAGCATTTGATCCACTTATTTTCCTTTGAGTATTTTACAGCGTTGTCTAATAAAACAGTTAGAATTTGCTCTAGATGTTTCGTTTGCATTTGAATCAAATACTCTTTGTTCTCAGTAACTTCAACAACAAATTCAAATTCATTATGAACAATCCGGAAATTCTTGATCAAGTTTTCGATAATAGGAATAGGATTAATCCATTCCGTTTGATCATTACGCTCTTCCAATTCTGCTTTAGACAGCTCTAAAAGTTCTGAAACGAGATGACTTAGTTTATCTAACTCCTTAAGAGAAGCATTCAGTGATTTATTTAATACCTGCGGTTCATATTTGCCCCATCTGTTTATTAACTGTAGATGGCCTTGGATAATTGAAATGGGGGTACGCAACTCATGAGATGCATCTTCCACGAACTGCTTTTGCTGCAAAAATGACTCTTCAAGCTGATCCATAATTTCATTAAACATCCTGCCAATTTCAGAAATTTCATCTTTTTGTCCATATAGGGCAACTCTCTCATGCAATCCATGTTTCTTAATTTTCTTCATGGCATCCAGAATATTTTTGACAGGTTTTAATAGCTGTTTAGAAATGATCATTCCCCCCACCCAACTTAATATGATGGAAATGATTCCTGCAATAATCATGACATTAAGAACTTGCTGAAATAATCCTTTAAAGAATTCTATATCCCTAATAACCTCTATTGTTCCCATGGCATTATCTATTTTTATAGGACTACGTATAATCTGAAAATGCCTTTCATTCGATTGAAAATTATATAGCTCGGCAACCTTTACTTTTTTGGGTTTTATTTGATCTACTGATATATTCGATACCAGTAACAATACCTTTCCATTTCCATCTATGATACGTATTGCTTGAAATGGCTTGTTATTCTCTTCTAATGTTTTCTTGCTTTCATATATCATCTGTTTTGTTAGCACAGACGAATTAGATTTTTGAAACAGATATGTTTTTACTTGATTCATTTCTCGTGTTGTTGTTCTTGTATCTTGAGCAAGCGTCCAATTACTAATAACAACATACTGTAGTAGGTTATAGCTTAAGAATAAAGCAAACAACAGCATAGAGGACCATATCGTTAGCTTATATTTAATAGGGAGACTTAAGTTTTTCATTACCGCATCACATATCCCATTCCTCTAATCGTTTGGATATACGTCTCACCATTTGATGAATCGATCTTGTTCCGTAAGTGTCCAACATAAACATCTACTATATTTGTTTCCACCGTTGTATCATAACCCCATACTTTCTCTAATAGCACTTCCCTCGTTAAAACTCGATTTATATTTTGAATAAATGTGATAAGTAAATCGTATTCCTTTTTAGTTAACTCTACTTCCTCATCTCCGCGTTTCACTACTCTGCCTAAAATGTCCACTTGTAAATCTTTAAATGTAAGATGTGATTGAAATTGTTTTTCTTTGTCTATTCGTCTAAAAATAACGCGCATTCTAGCGAGTAATTCTTCAATGGCAAAGGGTTTCAGAATATAGTCGTCTGCACCATTATCCAGACCCGAAACTCGATCCAAAACACTGCCCCTTGCTGTTACCATAATAATTGGCGTTTCCTTGACCGCTCGTATTCTTCTACATACTTCAATCCCATTTAGATCAGGCAGCATGATGTCTAATAAAATAAGGTCCCAATCTGAATCTAAGGCTAGCTTTAGCCCTTCTCTACCACTATGTGAAACCGTAACTGAAAATCCCTCATATTCCAACTCTAATAAAATAAACTGAGCTAACTCTTCTTCATCCTCTATTATTAGAATCTCCCTCATATCACTTACTCCTCTTTATCATACTGATATATAATCAATGCTAAAGAAAGCCTACTTGTTTGATGGGAATATCCCATCCCATTCTCATTGAGACGAATACTCTTATGATGCCCAGTTCTTCAAGTAAACATCCCTATTTCCAAGTTAACAACATAGATATGAAAGCGCCATTCGTCATCGTTCATACTAGGGGTTGAACAGAAAAATGCAAGAGTCCAGTTATTAATTTGTTATAAGATATAAAACTCCCTTTCAAATCTTGCAAAGGGAGTTTTATATCTTACTGTATTGGTTTTAATAAATTTTTTTAATACGTCATGATTTTATATTATTTGCAAAAACCACCTGTTTTTGCATCAATTTTGAAATCATGTCCTTTTCCATGCTTATCAAGGACATGAACAGCATACACATCAAGTCCACTTTCATGTCGTAATTCAGCTTTTTGTACCGTTCCTTCACAATGCTTCAATACAATATCACTAGCTTCTCGCTGCGTTAAAAATTTTACTTGCTGTTGTACTGCTACTTCCTCTAGCTTCCCATCTCTCGCATGAACTTTGAAGTCATGTCCTTTTCCATGCTTATCAAGGATATGGATGGCATACATACCAAGTCCGCTATCGTAGTTTACAGTTTGGATCGTTCCTTCACACTGCTTCAATGCGATATCAGTAGCTTCTCGCTGCGTTAAGAATTTTACTTGCTGTTGTACTGCTACTTCCTCTAGTTTCCCATCTCTTGCATGAACTTTGAAGTCATGTCCTTTTCCATACTTATCAAGGGTATGGATCGCATACACATCAAGTCCATTTTCATGTCGTAATTCAGCTTTTTGTACTGTTCCTTCACAGTGCTTCAATGCGATATCACTAGCTTCTTTTTGGGTTAAGAATCCTTCTTGGTGTTGTACATGAGCTACAGATGCTTCATGTTCATGTACATTTGGCATCGGCGCCGCATTTGCTATTCCTGCTAAACCTGTTCCTAAGATAGACAAAGCCAATGGTACTGTTGCTAATTTTTTCATCATTTTGTGTGCCTCCTGATGTGTTTGTTTATTGATGTCTTTCACAGTTCAAATACTACTAGATGGTTCTGAAATTC
The DNA here is from genome assembly GCF_002355375.1 of Aneurinibacillus soli. Lineage (GTDB taxonomy): Bacteria > Bacillota > Bacilli > Aneurinibacillales > Aneurinibacillaceae > Aneurinibacillus > Aneurinibacillus soli. The sequence goes on from NZ_AP017312.1 coordinate 30,769, forward strand.
AATTAATGAAATACTAAACAAGGATTAAAAAATTAATTAAAAAATTTTTATACTACGGAAAAAAAGGGGATAATCGCTATCTTTTGCTGGTATCTTGCAAAATGTGCGTGTGTTCCTGTCCCGAAAAGACAAGGCGGGGAATCCATATACTCTTTATTTACGACCCCTGATAAAAAATACTGCTCAAAAACAATAAAAGGCCGCTTCCTCTATCGGAACGGCCTTAAAAGTCACTTGAGTATACTAAAGCTGGTCAAAGCAAAAAACAAAAACCCCTTATATATCAAGGGGCTTCACACATGACTCTCCTCACAATCCGAGCAGTAGCCATAAATCTCAAATTTATGATCCGTAATCCGAAACCCGTCCGGCTGGCCGAACATTCCATCCAACGGACATGATCGAATATGGCGCGTCTTCCCGCACGACAGGCAAATCAGATGATGATGATGTTCATCCATCGAGCAACGAAACCGGTATTTTCTCTCCCCACCTAGCTCCGTTACCTCGACAATGTTCAAATCCGTAAACAACGTAAGATTCCGATACACCGTATCAAAGCTAAGCGCCGGATATTCTTCCTGCATACGCGACAACATCTCGCGTGCCGACATATACCGCTTCTCCTGCGCGAAAATCCGTACCATCTCTTCCCGTTTGCCGGTATACTTATATCCCTTCTCTTTCAAAAGCTGTAATGCCTGCTCGACAGTCATTACCTCTCACCGCCTTTATCTAAGAGTTACGCACTCTTTTCCCCAATAGTACGATAACAAGTAAGAGTACAGCAACCAGTACAATCGTTCCGCCTGATGCCAGGTTAAACGTATACGCCAACATCAGACCTGCTAGTACAGACAATTCACCGAACAAAATCGCATACACAAACGTCTGACGGAAACTATTCGCCAGCTGCAACGCTGCAGCAACTGGTAGCGTAATAAGTGCGGACACGAGCAAAATCCCGACGACCTGCATCGAGATACTAATCACAATTGCCACTAGTATACTGAAGATCACATTGACTACGCCACGCGGCACACCAGAGATACGTGCTGCTTCTTCATCAAACGACAAATACAACAGTTCTTTATAAAATAGCCAGACCACAACGATGACAATCGCACTGGCAATCACAACACGAATCACATCTTGTTGTGTTACCGCCAGCAGACTTCCGAACAAATAACCGAATAAGTCAACATTAAATCCGTTCGCTAAGCTAATGAGCACAACCCCTAGACCAATCCCGGTCGATAAAATAATTGGAATCGCCAACTCCTGATAGAACCGATATGCTGCACGCAGCTTATCAATCATGAACGCACCCACAACAGAGAACGCCATCCCCATATAAATCGGGCTGATGCTCTGAAAGAACGGAATGCTTTGTCCAAGCAAAAGACCCGCCGCCACGCCGGAGAGTGTAATATGCGAGAGTGCGTCCGCGATAAGCGACAACCGCCGCACGACCAGAAACACACCGATTAGCGGGGCAACCAATCCGATCACAAGCCCCGACAACAGTGCGTTCTGCATAAACGTATAATGTAAGATTGCTTCTATCATGTTTCCTACTCTCCTCTAGTGGCCGTGGTGGTGGTCATGGTGCAGCACATGCACATCATGCCCATACGACCGGAGCAAAATTTCCGTACGGTTTTCTTCGAACTCTTTTGCTCCTCCATGGTAAAACAGTTTGTGATTCAGACAAGCAATCGAATGCATTTTCGTGCTGACAGCACCCAGATCGTGCGATACAAGAATCATCGAGATCCCACGTTCACGGTTCAGACGCTGCAGAAGCTCATAGAACTTCTCTTCCGACTGCGCATCTACCCCAACTGTAGGCTCATCCAGAATGAGTACATCCGGTTCGCTCACAAGTGCACGCGCGATGAAAACACGCTGCTGCTGTCCGCCGGATAGACGTCCAATGTTGCGATCCGCAAACTCGCCCATGCCAACCGTTTCAATCGCCAGCTGTACCCGTTCTCGTTCGGCGCGTCCCGGACGACGGAACAAACCAAGCTTGCCGGTTAACCCCATCATGACCACTTCAGAAACAGTCGCCGGAAAGCCGGAGTTAAAACTGTTCGCTTTTTGCGATACATAGCCAATACGCGGCCACGCATCGAATTTCTGAAGCGGCTGCCCGAACCAGTGGATCATGCCATTTGTCAGCGGCAATACACCAAGGATTAATTTTAACAACGTGGACTTGCCAGAACCATTCGGTCCGACAAGTCCCAACATTTCGCCGCGCTTAAGCCCGAAGGTAATATCTTCGAGTACCGGGCGTGATTCATATTGATGGGAGACATGCTGCACATCAAGAATTAATTCACTCACTTTACTTCCAGCACCTTTTTCAAAGTTTGCAGATTGTCCCGCATGAGATCGCCATATGTTTTCCCTGCGTCAAGCTGTGCTTTTGTTACATTCTCAAGCGTATATAGCGTCACCGCTTCCGCGCCGGATTCGCGCTGCACAGTTTTCGCTACCTTATTCTCAACAAGCCCTTCAAACGCAACATATTTAATATTATGCTGTTTTACCGTATCAATCAATTGTTTTAGCTGCTGCTGGGTTGGTTCTTCTGACGGAGAAAGTCCAGATACTGAGATTTGGTCCAATCCATAGCGATTTGCCAGATACGTGAATGCTTTGTGTGATACAACCAGTTCTTTCTTACCCGCTTTTGCAATCAGACCTTTGTACTCTTGATCGACTGCATCAAGATCAGCAGCCAGCGTTTGATAGTTTTTCTCATAATCAGCTTTATGAGCCGGGTCGATCTCGATAAGTGCTTTTTCAATGTTTTGTGCCTGCTGCTTGGCACGCATCGGGTCTAACCATACATGCGGGTCATATTTGCCGTGTTCATGCCCATGTTCCTCTTCCGTATGACCGCTTGTAACTGCCGTTCCTTCATGGTCATGCTCACCTGCCGTTGATTCAATCAGTTGAACTCCCTGACTCGCATCAAGCACTTTTGTCTTGGACTTGTCGAGATTCTGCCCGACCTTCTCAATCCATGCTTCATAGCCTGCACCATTATAAACAAACAGCTTGGCCTCGTTCAGCTCGCCTAAGTCTTTAGGAGATGGCTCAAAATCATGTGGTTCTGCTCCGGGGGGCACGATGCTTTTTACTTCTACATGATCTCCCCCGATTGATTTAGTAAAACTGTACACCGGGAATAAACTTGTATACACAAGCACCTTATCTGCTCCCCCCTGCGGCACTGATTCATTCTTCTGACCGCAGCCGACCAGAAAGAGCATCATCCCCAGCAGCAAAGTCGTGGTTGCCCACAAAACCTTTCTATATCCTTTCATTCTCGATTCCTCCTCTTTTCTACTACACATAACAAAATAAGATACATTACGATTTATCCACGAAAAGTATAGCGGAATGAATCTGATTTGTAAACAAGCAAAAATTATCCCTTTCTCAAGCATCGCCGCAATTCTCTTTGTTTATTCTCTATCTATACATAAGAAAAACAGGGCCGCTGTAGAACTCCAAGCCCTGTTCATTCTGATTTATTTACGTGAAAGAAGACGGATTCCATTTAGTGTAACAAGTACCGTTGCCCCCATATCGGACAGAATCGCAGTCCATAATGTGAGCCAGCCCGGGATGACTAGGAAAATAGCGAGCAGCTTCAGACCGACTACCAACACAATGTTCTGCCGGATGACCGCAAGCAGACCAAGTACACGTGCACTGTCACTAAGTAACATCACCGTTTTCCCAGAACCTTCAAGCGCTCGGATTCGCTCCTGCGGCAGTTCCTCGGATACGATTTCTTCTATATAAATAGGCTTCCGGATATACCCGGAAGCCTTCTTCACTCTATACCCATCCCATATATCGCACAACTTGTGCTGTAATAAAACAAATGCCGATCGCAATGAAAAGCGGTAGCAGAGCTGCGACTACTGTCCACTTCGTACTCTTGGTCTCCTTGGCGATCGTATACAACGTCGTGCCGCACGGATAATGCAGAAGCGAGAACAGCATCACATTAAGGGCGGTTAACCATGTCCAGCCCTGTTGAAGAAATAACTGCTTCAAAGCAGCCATATCATCTAATTCAATCATCATGCCGCTCGCCATATACCCCATGATCAGAATGGGCACTACAATCTCATTCGCCGGAAGCCCGAGCAGGAACGCCATCAAGATATAGCCGTCAAGTCCAATCGCATGCCCAAACGGTGTGAGCCAGCCTGCGATATGCCCAAGCACACTCTGATCCCCGATATGCAAGTTGGCGAGAATCCACGTAATCAGTCCAGCAGGTGCCGCCGTGACAAGCGCACGCTTTAATACAAACCATGTTTTGTCATACACCGAGCGTATAATCGTCCGCCCAAACTGTGGCTTGCGGTACGGTGGCAACTCCAACGTGAAGTGAGACGGTATGCCGCGCAGCAGCGTTTTGGACAGCACCCAGGAAACAAACAGAGTCGTCATAATGCCGAACAACACAATCCCGACGACGACCACTGTAGCCGCTGTAATGCCCGCACCCATACCGACCGCGCCCGCCATAAACAGGGTCGCCATTAGAATAAGCGTCGGCCAGCGCCCATTGCACGGCACAAAGTTATTCGTCAAAATCGCAATCATACGCTCGCGTGGTGACTCAATAATGCGGCAGGCAATGACACCGGCAGCATTACAGCCAAATCCCATCGCCATCGTTAGAGACTGCTTGCCGTGTCCGCCCGCCTTATGGAACAGACGGTCCATATTAAACGCAACGCGCGGCAAGTACCCGAAGTCTTCGAGCAAGGCGAACAGCGGGAAGAAAATCGCCATCGGCGGTAGCATAACCGATACTACCCATGCGCATCCCCGATACAATCCATGTACAACTGCCCCTTCTAACCAGAGCGGCGCCCCGAACCAGTGGAACAGCTCCGTCAAGCGGTCTTCGACCCAGAACAGGCCAGTTGCAAGCAACTCAGACGGTACATTCGCGCCCGCAATAGTCAGCCAGAACACCACCCCAAGCATCAGCAACATAATCGGGAATCCGAAAACACGGGACGTAAGCACAGCATCCAGCTTATCGTCCCAGTTAATCCGAGATTTACCTGCCTGCTGTGTTACCGCATGGGCAATCGTTTCCGACTGTTCATAAATCGTGCCGACAATTTCATCGCGCACAGCTTTCGGTTGTTTTTTTTGCACCTGCCCCGCCAGCATGCGCAACTGATTCACATCTTTTTGTCCTATGCTTGCGGCCATGTCGCTGATACCTCCCCACCAAGCACTTTGCCTGATTCGATTGAGTCCGTCATATATTTCTCCATGTCCGCAATCAAAGTCTCATCACCGTCAAGCATGCGAAGCGCAACCCATCGCGGCTTCATCCAGCCTGCAAGAAGCGGCTCAAGACGAGGAGTCAGCTCTTCAATCACCCTCTCGATTTCTTCACGATACCGGGGTACGATCGGTGCCGGCTGTATACGACTGTCGGCGACTGCCGCAAGCTTATCACACAACTCGCCAAGACCCTGCTTGCGTCTAGCAGCCGTCGCCACAACCGGAATACCAAGTCGTTCCGCCAATCCTTCCAGATCGACCACAATCCCTTTGCGCTCCGCTTCATCTATTAAGTTTACACATAGCACCACATGATCCGTAATCTCCATAACTTGCAGGGCCAGATTCAAGTTACGCTCCAGTGCCGTAGCATCCACCACTACGATTGTCACATCCGGGCGACCAAAACAAATAAAATCGCGGGCTACCTGTTCATCTACCGAATTGGGCAACAAGGAATATGTTCCCGGCAGATCAACCAGCAAATATGACTCACCTTTATGCACAAACGTTCCTTGTGCATTTCCCACCGTCTTGCCCGGCCAGTTCCCGGTATGTTGGTTCAGACCAGTAAGGGCATTGAAAACGGTACTTTTCCCTGTATTCGGATTACCAGCCAGCGCGATAATTTTCTGATCCGGGGTATCCGTATGAATATCAAACTTGCGACCGATCCATTGATTGCGCATCTCTCGTGATTTCGGATTCATCAGGCATCCTCCTTCAATGGTTCCACCAGAATACCCTTTGCGTCTTCTTTGCGCAGTCCGATTGTTGTTCCCCGTACTCGGTAAGCGGTTGGGTCTCCGATCGGACTGTGTCGGATGGTCTCTATCATTGTATTCGGTACAACGCCAAGATCCAGCAGGCGCCGACGCACAGTCCCCTCTACTGTCAGCTCTCTCACTTTGCCACGACAACCTGGGGCCAGTTCTGACAGTGAGATTAGTCGATCTGTTTGCTCTGTCATGATGACGTCCCTCCTGTATACGATCCATCTTTCTATAACGCAACTTTTTTGACCAAAGACAACTTATAGGATAAAAAAATACTTTCACGCTTTCTGTTTCTATAATGAAATTATTTTGCATAAGGGCAAAAAATGCAAATTATTTTTTCGTGATATAGTACACAGTATATGGGTTCTATTGCATTTTGGTGTCACGCAAAAATACATAAGCTGTGCTCTGCACACATTTTGCGTAATTCACAGGCGGAATGTACAATAGAATGGTCCGACACTACAAAAAACAAGGGGAGCACCATATGAACACAGAACAAATTCAATTTTTTAAGCAAATGTTCGAGAATGCACTCCAGCTACCGGAGAAAGAACAACTGGTACTGCTAGAAGGTATGGCAAATCAGGCAAAACAGTTTATGCAGAACAACAGTGATTTTCAAATGACCCCGGAGCTGATGATGGAGATGATGACGATGTTCGCCAAACTGTCTCCTGCCATGCAGGAAAAAGTAAAAGAAATTATCACTCCTTTTATGAAGGGAATGTAAACACCAAAAAGCCGCACAACTGCCAAAAACAGTGTGCGGCCTTTATTTTCACTCCAACAGAATATCATCCGACTACCGGACGCGCTTATCTGTTTTCGCAAATACCCGCTCCAACAAGTAGACTGCATACGGATGCCTGTAATTCACCTCATGTTCTAGCCGGTACAACTGGCTCCATAGCGAATTGTATATAGACCGATATCGATCCGGAATCTCTTTCTGAAAACAGGCCTGCATATGAACAAGACGCCATTTAATGTAGGCCCGTTCTTCCTGCGTATTTTGTATCTCGCCTATGTCCATTCGTACAATTCGCTCATTCGCCTCATGGAATAATGTTTCTGCCATCTCATCGAAGCTCGCAAAGTTCCTGCCCTCAAAAATAAAACCGAAATCGTTCATCTCTTTCTCTCCTTGCAGATTGCTCTTCTATCATTGTATTAGCAATATGCTTATGCAACAAACCAAAATATATCGCATCTACCCGGCAAGTTAAAGAAACAAACGATCTCATATCGTTACATAAATCGACACTTTCATAAAATTAAGTCTTGAGTCACATGTTTATTCACGCTCGAAGCCCAGCTTGCTTCTGGATAATTTTTTGGTACTTGCGACTTACGGACGATTGGCTAATTCCAAGTGCCCGAGCCGCCATGGTAGTTGTTTTGTACCGTTCCATCGCCAGAATGATAAGCTGCTCCTCCACATCATCAAGCGCCTCCTGAAGCGGGATGAGACTCGTAATAATCGGACGCACTTTGACTGCAGCCCGCTTCCACTGTAGGAACTGATTCACATGCTCCCCTGCAATGATCTCATCTTCTGTTGTCACCACTGCACGTTCAATAATATTTTGCAACTCTCGCACATTACCCGGCCATGAATACACTTCCAGCAAATTAAGTGCATCTGGACTAAGCTGAATGTCACGCCCATGCGCTTCATTCAGCCGCTGAAGAAACGAATACGCCAGCACCGGGATATCTTCCGGTCGCTCCCGTAGCGGTGGGATATGGATGGGAATGACGTTCAAGCGATAAAACAGATCTTCCCGGAATTTACGCTCCTCTACAAGCTTTTCCAGATTTTTATTCGTGGCTGCCACGATTTGTACATCGATCGGAATTGGCTGCGTACTGCCAACCGGAATGACTTCTCGCTCCTGTAGAACGCGCAGAATCTTCACTTGCAGCGACAGCGGCATTTCTCCAATCTCATCAAGGAACAGTACCCCTTTATCTGCCTTCTGGAAATAGCCCACCTTGCCTTTCGGGTCAGCGCCCGTGAATGCTCCCTTCTCATACCCAAACAATTCGCTTTCCAGCAAGTGTTCAGGGATCGCACCACAGTTTATTTTCAAGAACGGCTCATTCGCACGAGAGCCAAGCTGATGAATCGCTTTGGCAAAAACTTCTTTCCCTACCCCCGATTCTCCTGTCAGCAATACCGTGGAGGAGAAGCGAGCAATCTTTTCAATCTCTCGTATAATCCGGTCAATCTTCGGACTACAGTACACAACGCTTCGATTCAACGTATCGCGGCTCTTTAAGCTCTCTAGTTCTTCCTTATACTGCCGCGACAGCTTCTTCATCTCCCGCAGCTCCGACTTAAGACGGGTCGTCTCGGTAATATCCCGGGATGCGATTACGATACGCTCGATGTTCCCGTCTTCATCAAAAATCGGATTGCCCACTGCGAGCATTTTGCGCCCGTTCTCCATATCTTGAATGATCGAGACCTTCCGCTTGCGTTCTAGGACCAAACGGGTAACAGACGGATTGAACGTCCCTTGATCTTCCATCTCCAGCACATTTTTGCCAATGAGACTCCCGGTGCCAAGGTCGTTTCCCGCTCGTGCATGCAACGTATTGTTATCACTAAAGCGAATCAACTCCCCCTTATGACTAACAACGAGAATCTCATCATAAATGGTCGATAAAATCGCTTTCAAATCTTTATTCAAGTTTTTCACATAGTCGAGTTCCATGACCATGTCTTCTACCATCGGCAAATCCTGAACGACGATCACAACACCCTTCACCTCATGATCAACGCTCAGAATCGGACTATAGTCAGCGAGAATCCCCATCTCCTGTGTTATATGAAGCTGATTGAGAATCGCTTTCCCATTTGACAGCACGTACGAGATCTGTTCTGCCCCGAAAATATCCGTCGCCCGTCGGCTCGGCAATTTCTGCCCTTCGCACCGGATCATGCGCAGACCGGCATCATTATGGTTAATAATGTCTCCCTGCTTATCTACGACGAAAATCCCCATCGGAATCGAAGCTAAGATGGTACGGAACAAATCAATGTTATGGTTATCCTGTCGCAGAAGCTCAATCAGAATATCTTCCCGTTGCAAGTAGCCACATACTTCATCGTGATGATTTTTCACAATGACAATTTCTTCTCCAAGCAGCTTGAACACATCAGATACGGCCACATCACAGTACACATGGCAGGCGAAATGAATCGGAATGATGTTCGCATGCAGAAGGGTAAGTGGTTCAGCGTCCATATCCGGTTCAGTCTCAATCGCCACATCATGCGCCCGTACATAGCCCAGCAGTTTTTCTTTGTTCTTAACAAACAATACAGGTTCATGTAACTCGTCGAGTGTTTTCTGTGCCTGCACGAGTGTTGTATCGATGGAAACCGTATGAATGTTGCGTATATTCTCCTCAGTAAATACCAGCATGTCCCGGCCCCCTTTCCAAGCAAACAGTTTCTTTTTATTATACACAAAATAAAAAGGCAGGAGAGCCGTCAACCCTCCTCTCCTGCCTTTTTTCTATTAGAAACTAGCCCTGCACAACAGCTTCCTTGTTCATTTCTTTTAATACTTTCGCAAATGTCTCACATACTTTATCACACTGCTCTTTTTCGATTGTGAGCGGCGGCTCGATGCGGACGGTCTTCGCATTGATCAACGTACCTGCTGTCAGAATACCATTGTCAAAGAAGCCTTTCGCTACTTCATAGCCGATCTCGTCATTGACGAACTCGATGCCAATCAAGAGACCTTTCCCACGAATTTCGAGAACTTTATCTTCATGACCTTTCATCGCATCACGCAGACCTGCAATGAGATAGTCGCCCATCTCAGCTGCACGTTGCGGCAAGTTCTCTTCGATGAGAACATTAATCGTTGCCAGTGCTGCTGCACATGCGAGCGGATTACCGCCAAACGTAGTGGTATGCAGGAACGGGTTATCGAACAGGTGTTTAAATACTTTCTCACTTGCAACTGTCGCACTTGCCGGCATAACCCCGCCGCCGAACGCTTTAGCAAGCGCAATAATATCTGGCACAACACCATAATGCTCAGCGCAGAACATTTTACCTGTACGTCCCATCCCTGTTTGCACTTCGTCGAGGATCAGAAGTGCGCCGTACTCATCACACAGTTCACGAACTTGTTTCAAGTAGTCGTCCGGCGGAATAATAACGCCACCTTCACCTTGGATTGGTTCAAGTAACACTGCTGCTACATCTTCCCCTACCATATGGCATGCCGCCATCGTTTTACGCATCATTTCGATGTCACCAAATGCTACGTGACGGAATCCGTTTACGAGTGGCATGAATGGTTTACGGAATACGCCTTTAGCTGTACCGGACAGGGCGCCTAAGCTTTTGCCGTGGAACGCACGTGTTGTCGCAATGAATGTACTTCGGCCTTCTTCGCTGTGATAGATTTTTGCCATTTTGAGCGCAGCTTCTACCGCTTCTGTACCGGAGTTACCGAAGAAGCAATATTTCAGATCGCCTGGTGTGAGCATGCCGAGTGTTTTAGCAAGCATAGCGCGGAGTGGATCAAGCAGATCCTGGCTGTGCAGCGGCTGCTTCGCCATCTGATCAGTTACCGCTTTCACTACTTTCGGATGGCTGTGGCCTACGTTATAAATACCGAAACCACCCAGGCAGTCAATGTATTCTTTGCCGTGTACGTCTACGAAACAGTTGCGACCGGAGTCTTTCCATTCTACAGATGCGAACTGGGTGTCTTTTGTCACAGACTTACGGTATTCCAGGAAGCCCGGATTTACATTTTCACGGAATCCATCTACCGTTTCCTTAGCAATCCAAGCTGCTTCTTCTTTTGTTACCTCTGCCTTTTCGATAATGTCGAGAACTTGTTCCGTATATTTGAGTACTTCGTTATAGTTTTGCATAGTTGCCTCCATATTTTGTATTTTGATTTGTATTAGTTTTCGAACCAGCCAATCGGCTCTACGTTCAGGTTGATATTGATTTGCTTCACTTCGGTATATTCTTCAAAGCCGAATGTTCCAAGCTCACGTCCGATACCGCTCTGCTTGTAGCCGCCCCATGGCGCTTCGTTATATGTCGGATGGTAACTGTTAATCCATGTAATACCGGCGCGTAGCTTACGGATGACGCGCTGTGCTTTAGCCCCGTCATTTGTAAATACGCCGCCTGCAAGACCGTATACAGTGTCATTCGCTAGCTTGATCGCATCAGCTTCATCTTTGAACGTCTGGACAACGAGTACCGGTCCGAAGATCTCCTCTTTTACAATGCGCATATCCGGCGTTGTATTGGTGAAAATCGTCGGTGCTACGAAATTACCGTTCGCAAGCGCTCCGTCCATCAGACGTTCACCACCGCATGCGAGCGTTGCACCTTCCTCTTTGCCGATTTCGACGTAGCCAAGTACTTTTTCCATATGAGCTTTCGACACAAGCGGTCCCATCTCGGTACCTTCTGTGTGACCCGGTCCCACCTTAATTTTCTTCGCGCGTTCTACGAGTGCTTCTACGAACTTGTCGTGAATGCTTTCTTCCAGCAGGAGACGAGAACCGGCTGAGCACACCTGACCCTGATTCGCAAAAATGGCAAACAATGCATAATCGACTGCTGTATCAAAATCGGCATCTGCGAATACGATATTTGGAGATTTCCCACCAAGTTCAAGTGAAATTTTCTTCAGGTTGCCCGTTGCAGCTTTCATGATGGTGCGACCCGTTGCCGTACCGCCTGTGAATGCTACTTTATCTACATCATGGTTGGATGCGATCTCCTGGCCAACCGTCGGACCTGCACCGAGTACAAGGTTGGCAACGCCTGCTGGAACGCCTACCTCATCAATGATGCTAAACAGGCGAATCGCAGTAAGCGGTGTCACTTCCGAAGGCTTGAATACCACGGCGTTACCAGCTGCAAGTGCCGGAGCGAGCTTCCACGCGGACATTAGAAGTGGGTAGTTCCACGGAATGATCTGGCCGCATACGCCGATTGGCTCTCGAACAACCATAGCCTGCATTGGATCAGCTACTTCATACGTCTGACCATGTGGCTTTGTAGCCAGCCCTGCATAATAGCGGAAGCACGCAACCGCATCTGCCACATCGAATTCCGCTTCGCGAAGCGGCTTGCCATTATCGTCTGTTTCCAGTGCTGCGAATTCTGCCGCGCGCGCTTCTAGCTTGTTGGCAATCTCAAACAGGAGACGAGCACGCTCGCTTGCTGGTGTGTCCCACCAGCCACCTTCGTAGAATGCATGTTTTGCTGCCGCAATTGCACGGCGGGCATCTGCTTCGTTTCCTTCTGTTATCACAGCGATTATTTCACCCGTTGCCGGATTTAGCACTTCGCGGATTTCTCCACTTTCTGCAAAAGTCCATTCTCCATTAATGTACATCTGTAAAATGTCTGCCATGTTTTCATCCCCTTGCACAAGTTCATCACACTTATTCAGCTTTGCACATTTATTATGCAAGTGTGATGCCAAACACATGGCATTTGCGACAATCCACGCTTTCTCGCGCTTTTTGCACCTTTTAACTTTTCATCACTTTAAAATATTCCATTTTTTCTATGCAAAATTGAATATTTCCATTCATTTCGTCATAATAAGTGAATTAGTCAATCCAGCCGCGCAGTCTCGATGCCTCAGCCAGTCTGCGAACCGCAACCATGTATGCAGCCGTGCGCATATCCACCTGATACATCTGTGCCATTTTATATACTTTTTCAAAGCTGGCTGCCATCTTGTCTTTCAGACGAGTATCAACAAGCTCTTCATCCCAATAGAAGCCCTGATTATTCTGCACCCATTCAAAATAGGACACAACAACACCGCCTGCGTTTGCCAATACATCCGGGACAACCGTAATGCCGCGTGCTTGCAAGATTTTATCAGCTTCTGCTGTTGTCGGACCATTGGCCGCCTCTACAATGAAACGACACGAAAGCTCATGCACATTCTCTTCTGTGATCTGACCACCGAGTGCTGCCGGAATTAATACATCGCACTCCTGTTCGAGCAATTCCTTATTGGACAGCGTATTCGTGAACAGATGGGTAACCGCTCCGAATGAATCCCGCCGTTCCATCAGGTCTGGAATATCGAGACCATCCGGATCATACACTCCGCCGAGAACGTCCGCGATCCCGACCACTTTTGCTCCACTTTCGTACAAGTATTGCGCAAGGTAGCTTCCCACATTGCCAAATCCCTGAATAATTACACGCAGACCCGCAAGTTCCATCTTATTCTGCTCAGCGAGGAATTGCAGGATATAGAACAGCCCGCGTGATGTCGCCGTTTCTCGACCGCGAGACCCCCCCAGCACAAGCGGCTTGCCCGTAATGAATCCTGGTGAATCAAATTCACGAATGTGGTCGTATTCATCCAGCATCCAGGCCATGATCTGAGCGTTCGTATACATATCCGGTGCCGGAATATCTTTTGACGGTCCAACAATCTGGCTGACCGCACGCACATACCCACGACTTAGCTGTTCCAATTCACGCATGCTCATCTGGCGCGGATCACAGATCACTCCGCCTTTACCGCCCCCATATGGAAGATCAGTAATGCCGCTCTTCAAGCTCATCCAGCCTGACAGCGCACTAACTTCCTCACGATTTACATCTGGATGAAAGCGAATGCCACCTTTAGTCGGCCCGAGTGCGTCATTATGCTGGGCGCGGTACCCTTTAAAAATTTTGGTCGTGCCATCATCCATTTTGACCGGAATGTTTACTTCGAGCACTCGCATTGGCTCTTTGAGAAATTCGTACACAATCTCCGGATAGTGCAGTAATTCCACAGCCTTTTTTAATACAGATTGAAACGCTTCCAATTCTCCTGAGCTGACTGACATATTTGAAGCAGCTGCTTTTTCCATTATGCATTCCCACCTTTACGTCGTTTGTACTTTGTAAAGATAAGCAATAATTATGCCAGCTTTATGAAGATAAAAAACTTGTATCACCCCCTGCTCACAGGGGCAAACTAAAAAATGCTGATAAAAACTACCAAATAAAGGAGATTTCATATGAAACAGACAGGGAGGCTGAACGGACAGGCCAAACTTCTGCTGCTGCTGAACACGCTTTATTTGAGCGCGGTCGGGCTCTCCAATACGTTTGTAAACGTGTATCTTTGGAAAGTAAAAAACGACTTTACGATGATTGGTCTATTCAACTTGTGTACATTTCTCGCGATCCCGACTGCGTTCTGGGTAGGCGGGCATCTCGCTAAACGATGGGATCGGGTACTAAGCATTCGGCTCGGAATGGCCGTGATGGCTTGTTTTTATGTAACGGTTCTTTTCATGAAAGCAGCGGCACCTGCTTATATTATTCCCCTTGGCCTTCTACTCGGAACAGGCGCAGGCCTGTACTGGTTTGGTTATTTTCTGATGTATTTTGAAATTACAGATCCGAATAATCGCGATGTGTTTAATGGCGTGAATGGGTTGCTGATGTCTGCCACCGCCGGAGGCGCCCCTTTTCTCGCAGGCTGGCTTATTACTCGACACACATCGGGCTATATGATTATTTTTTCGCTGTCACTCACCATCTTCCTCATAGCAGTGGCCGCAAGCTTTTTTGTAGCAGCTCGTCCATGTGAAGGAACGTTCCGAATGCGAAGCGTCTGGCAGGAGACACGTTCTCCGTCCCACTGGCAGCGGGTTGTATGGGCTTATGCATATTGGGGTATGCGAGAAGGGGTAACGATATTCGCTGCTGCATTACTCGTATTTATTACCGCCTCTAACGAAATGGCGGTCGGTACATATGCACTCCTCACATCCGTTCTGTCTTTTCTTGCATATTATGCAGTGGGAAAATGGATTCGTCCAGGGAGACGCGCGTCCTTCATGCTTATAGGTGCTCTTATGCTAGCCGCTGCATTCATTCCACCGCTCATTCATCTGCAGTACAGTTCGATGCTGTGGCTTGGTGTGATTACGTCGCTTTTCTACCCATTCTTCGCCATCCCGCTTATTTCTACAGCGTTCGATGTCATTGGTGAGAACATGGAAAAGGTCACCCAGCGCGCCGAATATATCGTAATGCGTGAGTTCGCCTTTAGTACAGGGCGCCTTACCGGAACCGTATTGTTTCTACTTGTCGTCACGATATTTCCTAGATCACAAGCCATTGTGATTCTACTCTTTATATTAAATAGTATGCTGCTTGGTTCCTGGGTTTCGATGCGGGCAGTCTACAAGAGAGGATGGTCTGAACTTGAAGGAACGGTACATTCTGGCATATTTCGATACGATGGCACAGGCACTCCGCGTTCAAGACGCACTCGCGGCAATGCCGGGAGTGACCGAAATCCGGGTTGAATATATTAAAGCTCCAGAAACAGCTCTAACAGCTTATGCAGGGGAGAATACGGAAACAACAGGGCGTGATATTCTGCTTATTGTAGCAGTAGACAGTGATCACCACTATCAAGTCCACCAATTCATTCGGCAGAGCGGTGGACTCATCTAAATACAGAAAACAGCTGGCATCATAACTTATGCCAGCTGTTTTTGTAAGGATTCCGTCAACTCGTTAGACAGTACCGCTTCAGATTGATAGTTCTCATGATGAACGGCAACGATAACCTCGCCATCATATGCAAGAAATGCCTGTCGCTGCTCCGGTGTGAATGGAAAACGAATGTAATGCACGGATTGCGTATAGGCCTCGTCTTCTTCTCCCTCATCATCTGGTTCATAAGACGTTACTGTTTCCCCAGCAAAACGCAGTTCTATGCGATCCTCAATTCCCACCACCGTTTTATTAAACGCACGCAGCTCTTGCTGGTTTGGAATCTCAATGAACAGCGTCATGCTCAATTCATGATCATCCGGAATCAAATCGTTGTACACATCGAGCATTTCTTGAATGTACTCATCCCGTTCGATCTGTTCAGCACGAATCATTTCCTGAATTTGATACCAGACAGTCAGGCGTGTCTCAAACAAACCGGACATCCGGTCATTCAGCTTCATACGACGTACTTTTTTCTCCTGAATCACACGCTGCAGGAACTTCTCCTGCACTTGTACGTACTCTTTGTACGGAAGTAGCTCGTTCTTTGCAATCTTTTTCATCCCATTCCCTCCCTGGTCAGAATAAAGAAAGCCGGGACGCGTAAGATCAGACAGCTCGTCCCGGCTTCTACTACATACTATACCCGTATTACTCTTCGTTCAGGCTGGAAAGAATTTTCTTGAATGTGTTCGCATGTGCCTTCTCAGACTTCGCCATTACTTCAAACCATTCTGCAATCTCATCGTATCCTTCTTCACGCGCTTCTTTCGCAAAGCCTGGGTACATCTCGGAGAATTCATATTCTTCCCCAGCAATCGCAGATTTCAGGTTGTTAGCTGTTGTGCCAACTGGCAGGTCTGTTACCGGGTCCCCTGCACCAAAACGAATCAGCATATCGAAGTGACCATGCGCATGTGCTGTTTCGCCATCACCAATGCGACGGAATGCATTCGCTACATCTGAATGACCTTCTGTATCTGCTTGTTTTGCAAAATACAGGTAGCGGCGGTTTGCCTGGGATTCTCCAGCAAATGCTGCTTTCAGGTTAGCTAATGTTTGGCTGTTTTCAAGTGTTTTACTCATTAGTGTTTCCCCTTTCTTTTATATCATTTATTTATTTGTAATAATTATAAATATAAAACCATAAAATTGCAACCCGTATCACAAAAAAAATCGCTTTCTTATTAGAAAGCGACAAAATATCTACACAATGGTATACGTTATAACAAACTCATGCAACAATCTCATTTTCAGAAAGTTCAGTCGTCATATGATGGTCATCCGCTTCTTCGAAATGAATCTCACCAGGATTCCGCGTAAAGAACTTCGTGCTATAGACAAGATACGTAAACCCAACAACCGCCCAACCCAAACCTAGCATGAATGAATTTCTCTCCAGGTTCCACCACAGAACCGCAATCGTCGCCGCACCAAGAAGCGGAGCTAGCATATATGAGAGAAATCCTTTTGTTGTGCGATATAGTTTCTGTTTTACACTGTAGTGAGCAATAACAGAAAGATTCACAAACGTAAACGCAATTAGCGCACCAAAGCTGATAAAAGAAGTCGCCGTCATTAGATCAAAAAACATTGCAGTCATCGTGACAAGACCGACAAGCAACACATTGAAGATCGGTGTGCGCAGAACTGGATGAACATAGCCGAAAATTTTCTTCGGCAGCACACCATCCCGCCCCATCACATATAGCAACCGCGATACGCTCGCATGAGACGCCAGACCAGACGCAATCGTTCCAGCAAGAGCACCCGCAAGGAAAAACAACTGAAACAACTTACCGCCCACATAAAGTGCAATCTCAGGTGATGTCGCATCAGGGTGTTTGAAGTTCGACACATCCGGAAATACAGCCTGGGCAAAATACGAACTGGCTGTAAAGATCACTCCACCGACCAACGCTGTCAAAAATATCGCACGCGGAATCGTTTTGACCGGATCCGCCGTTTCTTCCGCATAGGTGGTTACGGCATCGAATCCAAGAAAGGAGAAACAAAGCACCGTTGCCCCTGCAATAAGCGCAGACATCTGCATGTCCGGTTTATAGATCGGCCCAACACTCAAGGCACTCCCATATCCCATCCCTTCCGACAGCTTCCAAATCGCCAGTCCAATAAAAATCACAATGGTAAGGATCTGATACACAACAAGAAAATTATTAAACCGCGCTGTCGAATTCATCCCAAGCATATTGACCAATGTAACAAGTCCCGCAAACGCCGCAACCCAAACCCAGGTCGGTACCCCAGGAAACAGCGCCGTCAGATAAATCTGGGACAGTAGCGCATTCACCATTGGAAGTAACATGTAATCAAGGAGAGCTGCCCACCCAACCATAAATCCCAGATGTTTATTCATCGTTTTCTGTGTATACGTATAAGCCGAGCCCGCACTCGGAAAAGCTCGAACCATTTTTCCATAACTAAAAGCTGTAAACATCATCGCGGCTAAAGCCATTACGTACGCAACCGGAACATGTCCATTCGTTTCATTGGAAACGATTCCAAATGTATCAAACACAACCATCGGAGTCATATATCCCACTCCAAGCATGACGATCGACCATAATCCCAGGGAGCGCTTTAAGCCTGCCGATTTTTCCATTGATCATTCCTCCTTCTCGCTGTAGGGGCAAACTTTTTCTGCTTTCGATTCAAAACAAATATGTTTTTTTACTATGCAAATACAATGCCAGGAACTAAAAATTTAAAATATTTAAATAAAAAACAAATAATACTGCTATTTTGTACTATTTCTAATCAAATTTCTACCTTTCATATGACAGAATTATAGAAATATATCGATATTTTTATGCACAAAAGAATAATAGATGCATATACGCATAAAAAATACAGCCTGCTATCGGCTGCATTTTTCCACCTTATTCATTTGCACGCTATCCTTCTACTTTGCAAGCACTCCATTTTCCACTATCGGCTCACCTTCAATAACAGCCGATTCTTCGTCCGCCTCTTCGAAATGAATATCCATCGGGCGAACACGGAACAGTTTTGTTACATACATCAGATAGACGAGCCCGATTCCAAACCAGATTACCCCCATAGTAAATGAGCTGGCCTCGAGATTGTACCAGAGAACCGCCACAAACGCTGCACCAATAATCGGCAGTAAAATATGCGATAAGAAACCGCCCAGCGTTTTGTACTCCTTCTTCTTCAAAGCATAATGCGCGATAACAGACAGGTTTACGAAGGTGAAGGCAATCAAGGCACCGAAACTAATAAATGCAGATGCAATTTCCAGGGTAAAGAATACAGCCGTCATGGAAATGAACCCAACAAGAATGACATTGAACAGCGGCGTATGTGTACGTGGATGAACATAGCCAAATAGTTTTTGTGGCAAAATGTTATCCCGTCCCATTACATACAACAGACGCGATACACTCGCATGAGACGCCAGCCCGGACGCAATCGTTCCGGCAAGTGCACCCGCCAGGAAGAACATCTGAAATACTTTGCCGCCTGCATACAGCGCAATCTCAGGTGAAGTCGCGTCTGGATTCTTAAATCGAGTGATATCCGGGAACAATGCCTGTGTAAAATAAGAACCGACTATAAAAACTAATCCACCAATCAACGCGGTAAAAAAGATCGCACGTGGAATGGTTTTCGTCGGATTCGGAGTCTCTTCTGAGTATGTCGTAACCGCATCGAATCCCAGAAAGGAGAAACAGAGCACTGTAGCACCTGCAATTAAGGTCGACATATGCATATCAGGCGTGTACAGCGGCCCTACCGGAAATACTTCTCCGTATCCAAATCCGCCGATTAGTTGTCGAACGGCAAGAATTACAAAAATAACTACGACAAGCATTTGATACAAAACGAAGAGCGTATTAAAATTGGCTGTTGAATTAACCCCAACTGCATTAATAATCGTAACGAGCGCTACAAAACCAACAACCCATATCCACGCGGGCACTTCCGGGAACAGCGCAGAAAGGTAAATTTGTGTAAGTAAAGCATTTACCATCGGAAGCAGTAGATAATCCAATAGTGAGGACCATCCTACAAGAAAGCCGAGATGCGGGCTGATCGTTTTCTGCGTATACGTATAAGCAGACCCTGCACTCGGAAACGCCCGAACCATTTTTCCATAACTAAAAGCCGTAAACAACATGGCTACTAGCGCAATAATATACGCCATGGGAACGTGGCCATCCGCTTCTTTGGAAGCGATTCCAAATGTGTCAAACACAACCATCGGGGTCATATATCCAACCCCCAGCATGACAATCGGCCATAATCCTAATGATCGTTTCAGCGTTGCTGATTTTTGCATCGATCACTCCTCCTCACAGGAAAAAATAAATATCGTTATAGTCCTGTATAGAGCAAGAAGTGTGCCATCATTAAAAATAGTAAAACCACTACATTTCTAAATATTTCTTATTTATTTTTTATGAATTTTCGAATAACTTATTCATTTTTGCATAATATATTAAAGAAGTTAACAAAAAAAGCCGTTTCGGTACTAGACCAATCGAAACGGCTTTTTCTATATTTATTACGCAGCTTTGCTTTTTTGTTTTGAATCTGTCAACGATTCTTCACGCAGAAAGGCAAACCAATAGGCGGCTGCGATAAACAACGCACCTCCAACTGCGTTACCCAGAAAAACAGAAACGAAGTTTGGAAAGTATTGCATCCACGTAACTTTACCGGCAAAAATAGCGGCTGGAATCACGAACATATTCGCTACAACGTGCTGAAACCCGATTGTAACGAATGCCATAACAGGAAACCAGATGCCGAGAATTTTGCCTGCAATATCATCAGATGCAAATGCGAACCACACGCCTAAACAGACAAGCCAATTACACCCGATGCCAGAGATAAATGCTTGCAGGAACGAATCATTCAACTTAGCGTGTGCAATCGCCGTAGTCTTCGCCAGGAATGCACCTGTTTCTGTCAAACCAACTACGTGTCCGAAGAAAAACGCCACAAAGATCGCGCCCAGAAAGTTCGCCACCGTAATCCAGAACCAATTGCGTACTACTTGTGACAGCGTTATACGGCGGGCCATATACGCAATCGGTAGCGTTGCCATATTGCCTGTAAGCAAGTCCCCCCCTGCAATAATGACAAACATAAGACCGATTGGAAATACTGCACCGCCAAGGAACGAGCTAAAGCTTCCCCATTCTTTTGGCAGATTGCCGATTGTTCGAATATCAAGTAGGAATCCAAGCGCGATAAACGCGCCTGCCAGGAATCCTAACACAAGCATAGTAGGTACAGACGTTGTTGCTTTTTTTACGCCGACCTCAACTGCATTTTTTGCAATTTGTTGTGGTGAATGAAATGCCACCCTAACTCCCCCTTACCTATTCCTTCTATATAATAGTGAGTATTACAGCTTCTCACCGAGCCCTTTTAGAAAACCGACTGCCATCGTAAGCGCACGATTTGCGTTCGGGTCGCGGAGAACTTTGATCAGATCAAACATCCCCATCTTCTGATTGGATGCAAGCGCCTCGTTAGAGCGATCAATGCCGTTTACCACACCGGATACAACCTTGCGAATCATTTCTGGCTCTAACTCTCCCATCATGCCGATTGCACTCATCACGTTGTTGATACCACGCGTCATGGTTGGCTTAGACAATTGAGAAACCCCGATTTCCATCACCTTTTCACGTGATTGGATCAGCCCGCCGATGATTTCCATCGCGCCCATCTCATGCAGCAGTTCCACGACCTTCAGCAAGTCTTTAATTGCCTCGCCGTGCTTGGCGACAACACTGAGCAATTCACCCAGCGCCTGTGCCTGTAGTTCTGCTTCCGTCGGTTCGTGACGGGTTACGTCTTGAATTGGCTTTGCCATTTACTTTCCCTCCCGGCCAACTGTTTCCAGCGGCTTGTAATCGGCACGGCTCCATTTACGTTCAACTTCAACGCCCGTCTGCGGATTTCGATTACCATAGCGAGAGTTAATACGTGGCAGCGGAGTGTCACCTTCTACGTTTAACACCTGCATTTTAACCTTTGCTTCTTTATAGGCAGGCGTATGTGTCGTCAGGTCATGATGATTCCCTGTCAGTAGATTAACAGCCGAATCCTCTTTTGTTGAATTCATTGGCACGTACAACTCTTTTCCACGTACACGATCTGTTACAAGAACGCGCAGCTTCACAGCACCGTACGGCGATTCGAGACGGACAAGAGAACCATCTTTCACACCGCGTTCTTTCGCCAATTCTGGTGAAATTTCAACGAATGTGTCAGGAACTTTGTGATTGATCCCATCAGACTTACCCGTCATATTTCCTTCGTGGAAGTGCTCAAGCAGACGTCCATTATTCACAAGCAGATCGAATTCACTCGGCAATTCAACCGGCGGAATCCAGTCGGTCGGGAAGAGGCGTGCCTTGCCATCTGGGAACGGGAACTTCTCCAAATATAAAATAGGTGTATCAGTTCCATCAGCCTGAACCGGCCAGAGCAAACTTTTGAATCCTTCCAGACGCTCGTAGTTCACACCTGCGAACAGCGGGGCAAGACTTGCCGCTTCAGCCATGATTTCACCCGGATTGTTGTACTGCCAGTCTGCCCCCATCGCATTTGCCGCCTCAGTGAGAATCACCCAGTCCGGACGAGTGCCCTTGAGCGGTTCAAGCACCTGATACAAACGTTGAATACGACGTTCTGTATTGGTGAAAGTTCCTTCCTTTTCAAGGCTTGGACTTGCTGGCAGGATCACATCCGCGAATTGAGCGGTCTTGGTTAGGAAAATATCCTGAACAACCAGGAATTCCAGCTTCTCAAGTGCTGCATGAATATAGTTCGCATTGGCATCCACCCATGCCATTTCCTCGCCCATGATATACATCGCTTTTAAACGACCCTCATGAATCGCTTCAATCATGGCCGGGTTATCCATCCCCTTCTCAGCTGGAAGAGTTACACCCCATGCCTGCTCGTAACGAGCGCGAACAGTATCGTCTGTCACAAGCTCATAGCCTGGGAAGAAATTCGGCAGCGTACCGAAGTCACATGCTCCTTGTACGTTGTTATGTCCACGAAGTGGGAACGCCCCTGCATTCGGTCGGGCGAAGTTGCCCGTTACCAGCAACAGGTTGCTGATTGCGGTACTCGTCTCACTGGCGCCACAGTGCTGGGTAACGCCCATGGCCCAGAAAATTGCGGTGCCATCTGCTTCATGAATCATGGTTGCCGTCTGAATCAACTGCTCTTTCGAGAGACCCGTTACTTTTTCCGCATACTCCAGCGTGTATTTTTCAAGTGATTTCGCATAATCGGCAAAACCATTTACTTTCTCATGCAGGAACGCCACATCATGCCAACCTTTGTCGATGATGTATTTGGTTACAGAAGACAGCCATACATGGTCAGTCCCCGAATTTGTGCGAAGAAACAGATCCGAGCGCTCTGCCATTTCATTTTTACGAAGATCCGCAACAATCAACTTCTGTGTGCCTTTCTTCTGTGCACGCTTGAGACGTGTTGCGATAACCGGGTGCGCTTCTGCCGGATTTGCCCCAACGATAATGCCGAGACCTGCACCTGCCATGTCGTAGATGGAACCTGCGTCACCACCATAGCCAACTGTGCGGAACAACCCTGTTGTCGCCGGGGACTGGCAGTAGCGTGAGCAGTTATCTACGTTATTCGTCCCCCCAACGGAACGCGCCAGTTTTTGCATCAAATAGTTCTCTTCATTCGTACATTTAGAAGAGGAGATAAATCCAAGCGCATCGGCACCATCACGGTTTTTAATTCCCAGCATTTTGCTTGCTATCAAGGCATATGCTTCTTCCCATGTGGCCTCAACAAACGTATCGCCTTTACGAATGAGCGGCTTGGTCAAGCGGTCTTCACTGTTCACGAAGTCCCAGCCGAATTTACCTTTTACGCACGTAGAGATGCCGTTAACCGGGGAATCCGGAGTCGGTTGAACCTTGAGAATCTTGCGCCCTTTGGTCCAGACTTCAAACGTACAGCCTACGCCGCAGAACGTACAGACCGTCTTCGTCTTCTTCGTACGTGTGCTACGGATAGTCGCTTCGAGATCGGATACCGCAAGAATCCCGCTGTAGCCCGGCTCTACTTCTTTTACAAGCTCAATCATCGGAGCCATCAGTTCCGGCTTTAAGTTCGTCATGATACCGGCTTCGCCAAGCATCGATTTTTCCATCAGAGCATTACATGGGCATACGTTCACACAGTGCCCACAGGAAACACACGAAGATTCATTAATATTCACATCGTTATCCCAGATTACACGCGGACGATCGAGTTCCCAGTTAATCGAGAGCGTCTCGTTAACCTGCACGTTCTGACACGCCTCCACACACTGGCCGCACAAAATACATTGTGTCGGATCATACCGATAGAATGGGTGCGACATATCAACTTCATACGGTTTTGGGCTGAACGGATACGATTGATGTTCAATGCCCATCATTTCCACCGTGTTGTGGATACGGCAGTCGCCGTTGTTATTATCACAAACTGTACAGTAAAGTAGGTGATTTTCCAGGATGCGATCCATTGCCTCTGTTTGCGCTGCTTTTGCCGAAAGAGACTTTGTTTCGACTACCATGCCTGACTGCGCTTTTGTCGCACATGAACGTACCAACTGCCCATTTACTTCAACCATACAGGTATCGCATGTTTGAATTGTACCGAGATTCTGATGATAGCAGATGTGCGGAATCTCAATGCCGTTCTCTTTGATCACATCCACCAAGTTCTGGTCGGTACTCGCTTCGTAACTTTTGCCGTTAATCGAAAGCGACACAGGTGTCTTCGTCTCCATACTTCCTCCCCCAATTTCTTCATTTTCATGTACCGGCACACAATAAAAAATCCACCATGAAACAACCGCCTGAGACTTTACCCGTTCTCAGGTCAATACGTTGTTTCATGGTGGAATCGTCGTCAGCACTTACGTAAGTACTGTCATATACCAGTCCGCCATATATCAGTTAACGGTTACAATAACAAGAAACCAATAGAATACGATTACCGTAATCAATTCGCAACTTATCATTATACCCCTATCAAATTACGATGAACAAAACGTCATACTCAAATCCATTTAACATTATAGTAACAAATTCTTCACATGTCTAGCTCTAATGGTCTATCAAAGACAAAAACTGTCATGGCTGTATCCATTTCATAACGGAAATCTACAAAAAGCGTGACCATTTTAGCATTCACAAGTTCTTCTAGCGGTCGCCCCACTGATAAATCTTCATAAATCTTTTTAATGAATTCAGTTCGAGTTTCATGAATCATCCGTTTGCCTTCTTCTGTCCGGCTCATAAATTTCTCAACGCTTGTAAGGTTTCCCTTCATTTCACAAATCGCCCACGGTCCGGCAAATCGGGTAACAATGTGAGTAGGGCCCTTTCCAACATGTGTTTTACGAATTTCACGGACAAGATTACTGAATTCATGAGCAATACGGGCAGTACTCATTGTTCTTCACCTTCCCTGCTGCATATCCTGCTCATCTAGAATTGCATGTTTCTGCTTACAATGCAAGAGAAGGGTACAAAAAATTCTTTTGACTTTCTTCCATCACGAACTACAATAAAACAAGAAAGAAAGGTGGTCTTGTTCAGCATGGTTCATCCTGTAGCTCACTCTCGCACCGTCTGGCACTATGAAAACAACGAATGGACGGAACGCACAGATGAAGTAGTAAATGAATTCCCTGTTACAATTTTTCTCGATGAAGAAGAGTTTGCAACTGTCGTATGCACACCTGAATACATCGAAGATCTCGTAGTCGGATTTCTGGCATCAGAAGGAGTTATCCGTTCCTTTGATGACATCAAAACCATCACAATCCAGGAAGAAGAAGGATTCGCCCATGTAGAAACCCATGCACGACATAAGCTGAATCAACGTCTGTATTCCAAGCGCTATATTACTTCATGCTGTGGAAAAAGTCGCCAGCATTTTTATTTTTACAATGATGCCCGTACGGCCAAAGTCATGACTGAAAAAAACGTCCTTCTTACCCCTGAAGATTGCTCTCACCTGATTGCGGCTATGCAGGAAAACTCTGTTGTATTCCGAAATACAGGTGGTGTTCATAATGCAGCGTTGTGCGATAAAAAGGGCATTTTGATTGACCGCATGGATATCGGCCGTCATAATGCGCTCGACAAAATCTACGGCTACTGCCTGCAACATAATATCTCTCTACACGATAAAGTAATTGCATTCAGCGGACGCATCTCTTCGGAAGTGCTGCTCAAAGTGGCCAAAATCGGCTGTGAAGTAGTTCTATCCAAATCAGCACCCACCCGCTTAGCCCTTGAACTTGCCGAAGAACTCGGCATTACGGCTGTCGGCTTTATTCGCGGCAGTTCGCTAAACGTGTACACCCACCCGGAACGTATTGTTATACAAAAATAATTTCAATTGTGCCTCGATATTCACTCGGAGCTAACCCCGCATATTTTTTAAAAATGGCGCTAAAGTAGTTAGGCGTGTTAAAACCAAGCTCTTCAGCAATTTGTTCAATGGTCTTATTTGTGTGTCGCAAAAGCCAGATGGCACGCTGCAGGCGGACAAATGTAACATACTCTACAAAACTCCGGCCCGTTTCTTTCTTGAACAATCGACTGAAATAGGCCGGGCTTAAATTCACCTGTCCTGCCACACAGGTCACGGTTAGATCCTCTGTATAATGTTCATTGATATATCGGCTACACTGCTGGATCAACTTATCATCTGCGATCTGGTCATGATACCGTAAGGAGAGACGCTCATATGGAGGAGTTCTCCTTGCTTTTCGCGCTTCCCTATAGGAGCGAAATAAAGCCAGCGGCTCACGGTAAATCTCTCCGACTCCAATGTATATATGTATATTCTGCTCTTCCTCCAGCTCTGTGATCACGGAAAGCAATGCAGACTGTCCTGCCTCCCAACAACGAAGAGACGGATATGCTTCAGGAATACGAAGCAAGAGAAGCATGTGTTTGCGGTAGGATAGAAAAAACAGATGCGGAACAAGTGGACCGAGATGCTTCTGTACACACTGGCGAATTTGCTCGGCTGCATCCCATTCTTCTGGACGTTCACGTTCTGGAAACCGAACAAATCCCTGAATAAAACAGACTATATTCGGGATTGCTTCTCCTGGAAAAAAAGAACGTGTTTGAATCAATTCAGCCTCAGTCCGCACTTCATCACGTAGCAACCGTCTTAAGAAAGCTTCCTGAAATGGTTTAACATCCCGCTCATTCTGATCAGGAACCTGTTCATAAATATCCTGGTAGTTCAAAGGGCTATCCAGCTCTTTTGATAACGCTTCCAAATTTCTTTTAAGCGTGCGGAGAAACAGACTCTTTTTTAATGGCTTTATAAACAAAGAAGGTAGCTTCATCTCGATTGCTATTGGAGATGTGGACAGGATCGAGGGCGCTAAAATAGGAATAATCCGACATTCCCGATTTATTTTGCGAACCCGATTTATTTTCACCCAGTCAAATACAGTATGGATTTCGATTAATAAAATATGGATGCTTTCTGCCCGAAGCTCTGTACTTTCTTCTACTTGACAACATGTGCCGAATTCCTCTCGCATCCATGTGCTTATCTTCTCTTTCTCTTCTGCATCTTGCATAATCAGCTGAATGATATACAAGTCTCTCTCCTCTTTCTTTATGAAATTCGACAGTTTCTTATGTAAAATCATACTATATTTTTCTGAATAGGACAAATTTTTGTATATTTTAGACATTTTATTGTAAGGTATCTGCGTGGTGAATCCATTACAATCAATACTAACTATTTTATCTGCCGCACAACTAAGGAGGGAATCAATCGCGCGGCACATTTAGATACTAGAAATTAAAAAAGGAGGGGAAAACCTTATGGCAGCTGAGTTTACTGAGTATGAATATGTTGCTGCAGGCACTGTTGATGTAAGTCAACTAGAGCCACTTGACAGAGAAACTGCACGTATCATGAAAGATGAGATGTCAACCGGTTCCAAATTAACAATCTTTTATTATGCTTTTATTTTTATGATCCCTATTTTGAACTGGCATGCAAGCGGATTCATGTTCTCTCGTATGTGGGGTGGCATGACATATACCTGGTTTATTACCGGCATTGTCGCCATGGGCATGGCATTTACTATTGCTTATGTTCATACTTCTCTTTATGAAAAGCGCTTACACAAATATCAAGGAGGCACGGGTGCTTCATCTGCTCATTCTGAAGGGAGGAATATCGGCTAATGCTCCAGACACTACTCGAACCTAAAATGCTCTTAACCATCATTTTGATGAGTACGATTGTTTATATCACGTATTTAACAAAGAAAAGCTCCACTGCCTCCGATTACTTTGTAGGTGGGCGAAGCTTCGGATGGTTCACCAATGGTTCAGCCATCGGTGGCGATTATCTGAGCGCTGCAACGTTTCTCGGTATCGCAGGTCTGACGTTCCAGCTTGGATATGATGGCGCTTATTATGCTTTTTGTTTCTCCATCGGCCTAACGTTGCTCGCTATTTTTGTTGCTGGACCGCTTCGCCGTTTTGGAGCATATACAGTCGCTGACTTCCTGGCGTACCGCTTTCACAGCAAACGTGCTCGTCTGGCCGCAGTAGCCGTTGTTCTTGCGATTTCTGGATTTTATGCAGCTCCACAGCTTCTCGGTGCGGCTCAAATTTTGAGTATGTTTTTCGGCACAACCTATGAATTCGGTATTATTTTTACATGTACAGTTATGGTTTTCTACGTAGGTGTTGGCGGTATGAAAGGTACAACAATTAACCAGGCTCTTGAGCTTTGGATTCGTCTTGGTGCCTTCGTGTTAATGGCAGCCGCTGCCGTCTATGGCGGTCTTCATTATGATAGAATTCTTGCATCTATTAATGAGTTCCAAGGGTCTATTACAGGTACTGCCCAATTTGCAAAGGATGGGAAAGATGTCGCTTTTGACGGTGCTTCTTGGACGGGAACAGGTCACTACTTCCCTACATTCTGGCAAACGATTTCCATGACAATCGGTCTGTCACTTGGTACGATCGGTCTGCCTCACATCCTGCTTCGCTTCTATACAAACCCAAGCGCAAAAGCAGCTCGTAAATCTGCTTTGATGGCGATTGGTATTGCAAGCGTATTCTTTTTCTTTGCGGTTTACCTCGGTGCTGTCGGACGTGCCGTTTTCCTTAGTGGCTCTGCAAGCCCCGAAGTTATGAAAGATCTCGTAGCAGGTGGTAATAACATGGTTATTCCATCTACGGCACAAGCCCTCGGTGGTGAATGGTTACTTGGTCTCGTAATCGCCGGTGCTTTTGCTGCGATCTTCTCTAATCTCTCCGGTCTATTTATTGCAAGTTCTGGAGCTCTCGCACACGATCTGTACGCGACGTTTATGCGTAAAAACATTACAGAGCGTGAGCGTGTTATTGCAGGTAAAGTAGCAATCGTAATCCTTGCTTTCCTATATGGCGCACTTGGCCTTATGGTAAAAACAGCATCCATCGGTCACCTTGTTGCCCTTGCATTTACGGTAGCTGCTAG
>NZ_AP017312.1:67500-127500 GCF_002355375.1 Aneurinibacillus soli
ATGCCCAAACGCTACCTCCGTATAAGGTACACAGCGTGCGACCGCTTCCTTTGCTGCACGCAACGACTGTCTCGACGCGTGTGCGACCGTCTGACCAAGATTAAGCGTGAAGCTCTCCCATTCTTCTTCGGCAACCAAATAATTCAGCATCCCTACATCATATGCTTCCTGCCCTGCAAAAGCTCGTCCCGTAAAAATCAAATCCTTTGTACGGCTCGGGCCAATCACATGTACAAGGCGTTGCGAAAAACGCTGACTGATCGTAATGCCTAACTTGCCAATTGGAATCCCCATCAGCGCATTCGGCGTCCCAACCCGGATGTCACATGCCAGGGCCAGTTCCAGTCCCGCTCCCATCGCAGGGCCATTAATCGCTGCAATCGTCGGAATCCGGATGTACTCAAACGCCGTGATAGCTTCTTCCATTGTTACAAATGCATCATTCGCCTCTTCCAGCGACATCTGATGAAAGGCCTTAATATCAGATCCTACCGTGAACTGCGAACCTTCGCCGCGCAAAATAACGGTCTTAATTTTCGGGTTTTTTTCAATGCTGCGCGCAATGTCGGCCAACGCTTTCCACATCTCCGGTGTCATCGCGTTTTTTACTTCCGGGCGCTTAATCGTTACAATAGCCAACCCACCTGTTTCCTGCCAGACAAGCTTCGCCCCATTATCAAATCTCGTGATGTCCACTTTCATTGCTTTATCCTCCGCTGCCGTTTATCCTTCTACTACTACGTCTATTTTCCCTGTATCTGGATGAATAACTAATCCATGCACCGCAATATTAGGTGGGAACAACGGATGCTTCTTAACATTTCGCACCGTCTCCTTCACACTTTCTTCTACACAACTGAATCCCGTAAGCCACGCATCCAGTCCAATCCCGGCGTCTTGAAGAGTATCAATCTTTTCCTGTTTAACTCCATACTCACGTGCTTTTTCCAGTATAGAATCTGGTTTCAAACCCGTCATCCCGCAGTCGTGATGTCCGACAACAAACACTTCCCTAGCCTTCAATTCGTATATCGCTACTAGAATGCTACGCATAATACTTCCAAATGGATGTGTTACCATTGCTCCCGCGTTTTTGATAATCTTCGCATCTCCATTATGCAGATTCATCGCACGTGGCAAAAGTTCAAATAGACGAGCGTCCATACAAGTAAGAATCACGATTCCTTTATCGGGAAACTTGGTCGTGCGGAACTCTTCATATTTCCCACTGGCCACAAACTTTTGATTATAATCCATGATTTCTCTTAATGCAGACATGATTTCCCTCCTACTGATTCCATTCCTGAAAAATTTTTATTTTCTTTTTATTTTATCCTACTGTTTGAAATTCCACCACTGCACATCGGCACACTGTGTGCAAAAAGAGATAGGGAAGGGATCCAGAAAAACCAAAACAAATCATATGTTGGAATTTTCTATTCATATCAAAAACCTGCTACAATAAAAGATACGGAAAGGAGTCGCTGACATGACTACTATTTACTGCCTCACCCCTGCCTCCTACTGGGCCACATTCGCAGGCAAGAGTGAATATGTGCCGCGTGACTATAAAGAGGAAGGTTTTATCCACGCTACCAAAGGAGACAATCTGCTCTATAAAGTAGCCAACCGGGTTTATCATAATTTTGATGAAGAACTGCTGCTTCTTGTTATCGATGAAGCACTCGTTACATCCGAAATCAAATATGAGCAAGCAAAAGACAAAAATTTATATCCACATATTTATGGGCCACTAAACGTGGATGCGATTGTAGAAGTAAAAACAATGCATCACACTAAGGAAGGCTGGACATTGAACTTCTCTTCCCGCATATAAAAAGACAGAACCCTTTGCCCGGCAATGACCCGGCAAAGGGTTCCGTCTTTTTCGTTTAAACGCTTGTTTAAACCGTATGTCGGACAGGAAGCAAGATATCTACGGTCGTGCCACGACCTATCTGGCTGGAAAAGAGAAGCTCTCCACCATGTTCCTTTATAAACTTAAAGCAAATCATCAAGCCG
The DNA here is from genome assembly GCF_002355375.1 of Aneurinibacillus soli. Classification (GTDB taxonomy): domain Bacteria; phylum Bacillota; class Bacilli; order Aneurinibacillales; family Aneurinibacillaceae; genus Aneurinibacillus; species Aneurinibacillus soli. The sequence goes on from NZ_AP017312.1 coordinate 69,523, forward strand.
AGGCCCGTTCCTTTTTCTTTTAATGTATAAAACGGCTCTCCTAATCGGGCGATTCGTTCAGCCGGTATGCCACAGCCGCTGTCTGTAATGCTGATCTTCACTCGTTCTCCTGCCATACGGACCTTTATGGTCACACACCCTCCATCCGGCATAGCTTCCATCGCATTTTTAATAATATTAATAAACACCTGTTTAAGTTGATTTTCTTCACATGTAATCATAGGGGTATTCGTATATTCTGTCTTAATCTCAATATTATTGAGCAAAGCCTGTGCCCCTAAAAGTACGGTGACACCGGTTAAAAGCTGCTGCACGTCACACTCTCGAAATCTCCGAACTTGAGGCTTAGCCAATGCCAAAAATTCATTCGTAATCATCTCAATCCGCTCTAACTCAGAAAACATCAGTTCGAAATAATGAGTGTGCTCCGTATCTTTCCCCAAAAGCTGAATGAATCCCTTCAGCGTTGTCAACGGATTACGAATTTCATGAGCAATTCCCGCAGCCAACTCACCAATAATAGACAGCTTCTCTGATTTTTGCAGCAGTTCTTCCGTTCGTTTTCGCTCGCTTACATCCCGGCATATAATCAACAAGGATTCGACTTCTCCCTGCTCATCGAGCACTGGCTGTATGCGTGTATCCAGGTACACCCAGACCCCGGTTTTATGATGGATACGAAATTCAACTTCTCCCTGCTGCTTTGCTTCTACGCAGTGAATAAATGTATCTTGCAACAACGGTAGATCATCTGGATGAATTAGCTTTCGGCGCTTTTCCCCTCTGATTTCCTCTATTTCTTCCTGGCTGTATCCAATCATTACTTGATGAGAGGGCGAAGCATATTCGATTCGACCATCCGGCTTACTCACAACAATTAAATCTGTTGTATTCTCGGCAATGTATCGATATTTTGCTTCACTCAGACGCAGTGCTTCCTCCTGTTTTTTCCGATTCGTAATATCCAAAGACACGATCGAAAAGCTAGAAATCTGCTTTTCTTCGTCCCAGATGGGCGAGATCGTGATAGCTACATATCGATGATGTCCATTTTTACACTGTGCAACTGTCTCCAATCCAATAACCGATTCCCCACCTGATACCCGATCGAATACCTCCTTCATCATCATTTCTTTCTCTGGTAGAATTACCGGAAGCGGGCCCCCTCGAATTTCCTTCTCCGTCCAGCCGTACAACGTTTCAAACGCACGGTTTACCTGCCGAACATTCCGATTCTGATCGAGAATCATAATCGCATCTGCACTGTACAGAAGAAAAGCTTCCATCTGATCCTTGGCATTCTGAAGCAAGGTAAGTAAGTCATTCGAGCGTCGCAAATATTCAGCCGCATACAAGACAAGAATGCCACCACTCAGAAAAATCAAAATAAAGTTGATCCAGATGCGAAAAAACAGCTCTGTATCTTTCATAATAAACAGAAAGATCACGCCATTTTGTATCGCCATGTAGACTAGCATAAGGAGACCAGCCACCCAGCGAACAGACAGGCGTCGCCCAATAAACAGACAGACCACCGAGATCAGCAACACACTCCCCATTCCAATAAGTGCCATTAAATCCATATCTGTCATCATCAGACGAAACAATCCTACCAGCAAGCCAGCCACAATGGGCGCCTGCCATCCTGTACCATACAAAGTTGCCAGCATAATAGGAAGTTGACGCATATCTATAAAAATATGAGGGCCAGCTGTAATCGTAAACTGCATCATCACGATCCCCATTATTCCGTATACAATTCCCTCTTTATACGCAAATTTAGCACTTTTCTTTGCATTTAAATTACTGAAAATATAATTAGCAATAAACAACAGACTAATAAACACAGCGATATGAATAAATAGTTCACGCAACATCTGCTTTACGCTCAACCTTCTTTAAAATCATAACATTTTTACGATACCATACCGCAAGCTCCACATCACCCAAAATATCTCCCAGTATACGCACAAAAAAATCACCTGCTTCCATATAAATCGGATGCAGGTGATTTTTTCATTATATTAAAACGCATCGATAACTGTTACTTCAGAAACCAGGAAACGGCTGGATGCATGGGCCGCTTTTGCCGCCTTACCAACTGTAATCACCATAACCGGAAGATAACGATCCGGCACATTGAACGCCTTCTTGCATTGTTGTTTATCAAATCCGCCAATCGGGCATGTATCATATCCCTTCGCCTTTGCAACAAGCATAAGCTGCATAGCCGCCAGAGAAGCATTCAAAATCGCTTCATCTCGTGCAATTGTCGGAGAAGATGCATAGGCACCTTTGATCTGGCTGACAAGTGTGTTCTTTACTTCTTCATTCATGAAGCCACTTTCAACTGCTTCGCCGTATACACGCTCTGCATTTTTGTCAGCTTCTAGATCACCTAGTACAACTACCGTAAACGAACTATCAACAACCTGCTGCTGATTGTATGCGATTGGAAGCATTTTTTGCTTAGCTTCCTCTGACTTGATGATAAGAAACTTCCAATGCTGTAGGTTCCAAGAAGACGGAGCCTGAGAAGTTACCGCCAGCATTTCTTCGATTTCCGCATCAGAAATCACATGTCCTTTTTCGTACGCACGTACGGAATGGCGATCGTTCATCACTTGTAATACAGGGTTATGTGTTGCTTCCATGGATATCTTCTCCTTTGTATGTACAAATATTAATGAAAAAAGAAGCACATCATGTGCTTTTCTCAAGCTTATGACAGGCGCATGCTACCTCAACAGCCAAACGATTCGCTTCGTCCCGCCCTAACACCTCTATATACCGCGCATAAAGACTACGTAGACATTCCTGTATGCGCTCATGCAATGCTTCGCCTTCTTCAGTCAGCGATAGCTCTACATATTTTCCCTCATTCCTTCGCACAGCATACCCCTGCGTAATCAATTTATCCAGAAAACGTGTGCTCGTTGAGGGTGAAATATGAAGTTGTTCACATAACTCTTTCTGCGTCAGGCCAGGCCTCTGTTTCAACGCGAGAATGACGTACGCATATGTGGGCGCAATCCCAAGTGGCGCAAATGCTTCTTCCGCCAGCTTATTCATCGCACGATGCAGACGCCCTGCGACAAAAAACAGACAGGAATCATAAATGGTTCCGGGCATATAGCATCCCTACTTCTCTTTTCATTTGTATGTACAAATAATAGTATATAAACAGATTGGTAGCAAGCCCTTTTCGTATGTCATAACAGACAAAAGCACCCAATCACCTATTTACAGGCTCTCGGATGCTTCTGGTGCTGTTGGACTCCTAGCTGTCAAATCAACAGATTGAAGAGGGACGGGTTATGATTGATCTCCATATAGGAAAAGCTTTTCTGCTCCAGCCGTTCGATAAGCGACGTGTAATCTTCCGGCTTTTTCAGCTCGATGCCGACAAGAGCCGGGCCATTATCCTTGTTCGTTTTCTTCGTATATTCAAATCGCGTAATATCATCGGTCGGTCCAAGCACTTCATCCAGGAATTCACGCAGCGCACCGGCCCGCTGTGGAAAGTTAATAATGAAGTAATGCTTCAATCCTTCATAAATCAAAGAGCGCTCTTTGATCTCCTGCATCCGGTCAATGTCATTATTGCCGCCACTAATAATACATACAACAGTCTTGCCTGCAATCTGTTCTTTACAGAACTCAAGGGCTGCGATCGACAGGGCACCCGCTGGCTCTGCTACAATGGCATTCTGATTATACAGCTCCAAAATCGTCGTACATACTTTCCCTTCCGGTACGATTACGATGTCGTCAAGAAGCTCCCGGCAGATCTCATACGTCAGTTGTCCAACCTGCTGAACGGCTGCTCCGTCTACAAATTTGTCAATCTGTCCGAGTGTTACGACTTTATTTTCCGCAAACGACTGCTGCATCGATGGTGCACCCGCTGGCTCAACTCCAACTACTTTCGTCTGTGGACTGATGCTTTTCACATATGTTCCGACACCCGCAACCAGTCCACCTCCGCCAATGCCCGCAAACACATAATCAACCGGCTCAGGTATTTCGTTCATAATCTCCATCCCGACTGTTCCCTGGCCCGCAATGACCTTCGAATCATCAAATGGATGGATAAATGTCATGCCCTGTTCTTCACAGTACGCCATCGCTTCTGCAAATGACGCATCGAATGTATCGCCAACTAGAATCACTTCGACGTACTCTCCACCGAACAGCTTCACCTGCGTTACTTTTTGACGCGGTGTCGTAGTCGGCATAAAAATCTTGCCTGGAATCTGTAGCGCCTTGCAGGAAAACGCCACTCCCTGCGCATGATTACCAGCACTCGCACACACAATCCCGTGTGCGAGTTCCTCATCTGTCAGGCTGCGAATTTTATTGTATGCGCCCCGGATTTTGAACGACCGGACCGTTTGTAAATCTTCACGCTTGAGATACACATTGCAGTTGTACTTTTCTGACAGGACTGCATTGTACTGCAGCGGTGTTTTGTGTACAACATCTCGCAAAACATGATGGGCAACGATAATCTCTTCCACGCTTACCTTCTGTGCTGTTTCGTTCATCATACTTCCTGCCTCCTTCGTTTCATCTATATCAAATAAAAAAACTCCCAGCCTGAAACAATGCTCAGGCGGGAGTTCGCGGTACCACTCAGCTTCTCTGTTTTCCTCGCAGAAAACAGACTCATATAAGTCTCTATCAAGACCTTGCCCAGTAACGTGGGCGTATCCGTTGCTTCTTATTCCGACGGTTATACCGGCGTTTCAGTAGCAAAGCTCAAAGGTGATGTTCAAAGAAAGATGATGTCCGTCCTCTCAGCCTTGGGACAGCTCTCTGCGCATCAGCGCTTTCTTCTACTTTTCCTTATCTGTGCTTTTTCTATTTTTCTAAACTTTCATTCACTTGTGACATCGATTATAGTGCGTCCCTACAACGGTGTCAATACTCCTCGATCAATTGACAAGATGCGGTCACTTAATTTAGCTGCTTCCGCTGTATCATGTGTTACGAGCAAAATCGGGATTTTCCACATCCGGTGGAGCTCTAACAGTTCATCCTGACAGCGCAATCGCGTCGCTTCATCGAGCGCAGACAGCGGTTCATCGAGCAGCAGCACATCCGGCTTCGTCGCCAGCGCCCGGGCGAGTGCAACTCGCTGCTTCTCCCCGCCGGAAATCTCATGCGGATACGCCGTAAGTAGGTGTTGAATGCCGAGCACATCCAGGATTGCCTGCACATCGGACATGTCGTTCGATTGCATGCCATAGCCTATGTTTTCTTTCACAGACATATGTGGAAAAAGTGCATAGTCCTGAAACAAATACCCAACCTTCCGCTTCCGTGTCGGCATCGGTTTCTGTCCCGTCGCAAAAAATACCATATCATGCAGTTGAATTCTTCCCGAGTCTGGATGGACAAGACCCGCAACGCTATTGAGCACCGTTGTCTTCCCGGAGCCAGACGGACCGAACAGCACAACAATCTCATCACGCACGACAAACTGCACATCTAACGTAAAATGCGTCAACTTCTTCTGTATGTGTACTTCTAGCATATACGTTGTCTCCTTACTTGGCTCGACTCACATAACGACGCATCGTCTTGCGGCTCCAGTAGTTGATCCACATAAGGGCGCTAAAGCCAAGCGCCGCAATCACAATCACCCAGACCCATGCCGTCTTCATATCCCCGGCTTCTACTGCAAAATAAATCGCCAGCGGTAGTGTATCAGTCTTACCTGGAATGTAGCCTGCGATCATCAACGTCGCACCGAACTCACCGAGACCACGGGCAAATGAGAGAACCGAACCAGCCAAAATACCCGGCCATGCCAGCGGAAACGTAATCGTGCGAAACACCCGCCATTCTGATGCTCCCATCGTACGCGCCGCCTGCTCCAGCCGATCATCCACCGTTTGAAAAGCCGCTGAAGCAGATTGATACATAAGGGGGAAAGAAACGACAATAGATGCCAGCACCGCACCGATCCAGTTAAATACAACCTGGATGCCAAACCAATCCGCAAGCCACGCACCAATCCATCCATTCTTGCCAAACAAGACGAGCAGGCCAAACCCGACCACAGTTGGCGGTAGCACCATCGGCAGTAAAAACAGCGACTCCACGATGCTTTTGCCTGGAAACTGGCGGCGTGCCAGCAAGCGGGCAAGCACAGTTCCTGTGAGAAATACGATAATGGTAGAAATGCCCGCTACTTTTATGGATAAAAGTAGCGGGCCTATGTTTATTTCATTCATTTTTTTATCCCTGTTTTACTTATTAGAATCCATATGTTTTTAGCGTAGCTTTTCCTTCTGGACCCGTCAAGTATGCGAGAAATTCCTTCGCTTGCTCAGCATGGGACGAGCCTGCCAGCACAGCAGCCGGATATACGATTGGTTTATGCCACTTCGGGTTCGCCGTTGCGACAACTTTTACTTTTTTCGATACACGTGCATCCGTCGCATATACAATCCCCGCTTCCGCACTACCAGACTCTACATACGACAGCACCTGGCGAACGTCACTGCCAAATACCAGCTTATTTTTTACCTTAGCTGATAACCCGAGGGCATTAAACACTTCCTGTGAATAGCGCCCAGCTGGCACACTCTGTGGTTCTCCTACCGCAAGATGAGTAAGCGGGGCTGTGCCAAGCTTCTCAAACGAATCAATCGCTCCTGTACTTCCTTCTGGTACAATTAAGACAAGCTCGTTGCGGGCAAAGTCTGTGCGCGTCTGAGCCGCAAGCAATTTCTTATCATTTAGCTTATCCATATCTTTTTTACTGGCAGATAAAAAGACATCGACCGGTGCGCCCTGTTCGATCTGTTGGGCTAGCTTACCCGACCCACCAAAGCTGTATGTCAATGTAATATCAGGATGCCCCTGCTCGAATTTCGGTTTTAACTCCGTAAGTGCATCTTTGAGACTGGCAGCCGCAGAAATCATGATTTCCGTCTTTTTCACCGGCTCTGCTTTTTGTTGCGGAGAACAGGCTGTTACCATAATAATGAGAGCCACCACCATTATGAGAGAAATAATCTTTTTGTGCATTCTTCTACCCCTTTTACTTTTTATATCTAAACATAACTAATTATAACTAAATATAACTAATTATAAATAATAAATTTTAATCAGGAGGGTATTATGAGTGATATTTCGTATACCACAGAAGAAATTGCCTCTCTCTTAAAAGTATCCAAACTTACCGTATATGATTTGATCAAAAAAGGGGACCTTATCGCGTACCGGGTCGGACGGCAGATGCGGGTAGATGCTGCTGATCTCGAAGCGTACAAGCAGCGAGCACGGGGCGGGGTTTCGCCCATCCGATTGGACCAACCACCATCACAGTCTAGTGTTAGCACTGCGGATCGCGATATTGTCATTAGCGGGCAGGATATGGCACTCGATATTTTGACACGCCACCTGGAAGGACATGATGGAATCCGTCCACTTCGCTCTTATATCGGAAGCTTAAACGGCCTGATGGCGATGTACCGGGGAGAAGCTCATATCGTGAGCACTCATCTGTGGGATGGTGACACAGGCGAATACAACATTCCATATGTGCGTAAAATTCTGGTCAGCCACCACTATACAATTGTCAATCTTGTATCCCGTCAGGCGGGCCTGTATGTACAAAAAGGGAATCCAAAAAAACTAACGGGGTGGAGTGATCTGGGGCGCGACGACATCTCGATTGTCAATCGCGAGAAAGGTTCAGGAGCACGTGTTCTTCTTGATGAGCAGCTGCGTCTGCATCGCATTGCGTCATCTGATGTACACGGCTATCAAAATGAGGAATCAAGCCATCTTGGAGTCGCTGGGGCAGTCGCCAGTGGATGCGCGGATACGGGAGTGGGCATTGAAAAAGTAGCGTATGTGGTCGGCGTGGACTTCATCCCTCTCATTCAAGAGCGGTATGATCTGGTGATACTCAAAACACCGGACAATACGATGCTGCTAGACAATCTGCTTCGGACACTACAAAGTTCCGCTTTCCAGAGCGAAATCAAAGCAATTGGAGGATACGATCTAACTCATACCGGTAAAATATTGTATGAAAACCGATAAAAAGAGACCGTTCCATTCTTCCAGCCAAATAAGGTCGTAACATGCTACACCGTTACGACCTAACATTTTCTATTCTTCTTTAGCTAATTTCACTGTACTTCCCTGGGTAATCTTCACGAGTTTTTGCGGAGAAATCGGTAAAAGCGATTCTGGAATGCCCGCTGCTGTATAAACCACATCAAAACGATGTAATAATTCATCAATATAAATCGGGATCTCTTTTTGTAAGGCGAACGGACAAACAGCACCCGGCTTAAAACCCGTCACCTCTTCTACTTCTTCAGCAGAGGCCATTTTTTGCTTCTTGCCACCAATAAGGGCTTTTACCTTCTTGGAGTCGATTCGAATATCACCTGACGCTACAAATAAACCATACGCATCGTCATTCGTTCGAAATAAAATGGACTTAGCGATTTGTCCAATCTCTACTCCTAAAACGCGGGCAGCCTCTTCCGATGTATGCATTTTCTCCTCATATACAATAGGCTCAATAGTAGCACCGTGCTTTTTAAGAAATTCTCGTACCCGCTCAATAGCCATATAATAATACCTCCTCTATTTATTTCGACATATTCATTTTACCTAAGAGAGAGCAGATATGGAAGCAAGAGGAAACTAAGACAAAGTAACAGCTACCATTCCCTAGCTTCCTCCTTCTCCATCTGCCTGACACCACCATACTTTTCGCCAAACAGATCTACATCTGTTATTTATGCTGGAGATGTTGATACAGAAAGCGCTTGAGCAAAATCAGCCTGCAAGTCTGCCGCTTCTTCCAGCCCAACCGAAAGACGGACAAGTCTGCCTGTAATCCCGATTGCACGACGCACTTCTTCTGGAATACTCGCATGCGACATACGAATCGGATGCGTCAAAATGCTCTCCACTGCTCCTAGACTGACCGCAAGCGCCGGAATTTTCGTTCGTTCCAGGAAAGATTCTGCTTCTTCCTCTGTATGGAATTCAAACGAAACAATCCCACCGAAGCCAGATGCCTGCCGTGCCGCCAACTCATGATCTGGATGATCGGCAAGCCCCGGATAATACACCCGTTCAATTTGCGGCTGTTCCGAAAGCCAGCGGGCCAATTCAAGCGCTGTCGCCTGATGCTGGTCAAGCCGGATTTTTAACGTCTTCAATCCGCGAAGTAAGAGCCACGAATCCTGCGGACCAAGAATCGCACCGAACGAATTCTGCACAAAATATATCTCTTCTGCCAGATCTTCTTCCGCTACAACCACAAGACCTCCCACCACATCACTGTGCCCCCCGATGTATTTGGTCGCACTGTGAACAACAATGTCCGCGCCGAGCGCAAGCGGCTTCTGCAAATACGGGGTCATAAATGTGTTATCTACTACCGTTAGAATCCCATACTGCCTGGCAATTGCCGATACAGCGGCAATATCCGTAATTTTCATCAGCGGATTAGATGGTGTTTCGATAAAAATCATTCGCGTCTCCAGCGTGATCGAAGCCGTCACTGCCTCCAGGTCCGTCATATCAACAAACTGCGGCTCAATGCCAAAGCGTGGAAACAAACGAGTCAGCACCCGATACGTACCGCCATAAATGTCACGGGAGATCAGCACCTTATCTCCCTGATTCAGCAAACAAAATACAGAGGAGATTGCCGCCATCCCGGATGCGAATGCGAACCCTGCACACCCGCCTTCCAGCTGTGCAATCGTATTTTCCAGTGCTTTGCGAGTCGGGTTTCCGGATCGGGAGTAATCAAACAGCCCATCCCCTGCCAGTGCCCGTTGATCAAATGTCGAAACTTGATACACCGGAACATTAACCGCACCATATGGCTCCGTAATCCCCGTCTGCGCATGGATGAGCCGTGTGCCAAACGACGAATTTCCATCATAAGTGTCAACAGTATGAATAGGCATGAAGGGCCTCCTTTATATCCGCGAGAATATCGTCTACATTTTCAATGCCGACCGACAGGCGAAGCAGACGATCTGAGATGCCAAGCTGCTTCCGTATTTCTTCGGGAATGTCTGCATGTGTCTGACGTGCTGGAAATGTAATCAGACTCTCTACACCACCGAGGCTTTCTGCGAATGTGACAAGCTTCAGATTTTCCAGCAAGTACGGAACAAGTTTCTCCTCTTTCACTGTAAACGACAGCATGCCGCCCGCACCGGATGCCTGCTTCCGGTTCACTTCATACCCCTCATGATTCGCAAGCCCCGGATAATACACCGCCTCGATCTGTGGCTGTTTACAGAGCCACTCGGCAATCACCTGTGCATTATACTGTTGCCGCTCCACGCGCAGCGCCAGTGTTTTCAACCCACGCAGCAAAAGCCATGAATCCTGCGGGCCAAGAATGGCTCCTGTCGCATTCTGAATGAATCTAATTCGCTCACCTAACTCCTCATCTTTCGTCACGACCAGACCAGCAATCACATCATTATGTCCGCCGAGATATTTAGAAGCACTGTGAATGACGATATCTGCGCCAAGCTCTAGTGGCCGCTGCAAATACGGAGTCATAAATGTATTGTCGACAATCGTTAACAGTCCGTGCGCCTGCGCCAGACCGACCACACCCGGAATGTCGCTTATTTTCATCAACGGATTCGTTGGAGTTTCAATAAATATACCTTTTGTTTCCGACTGAATAGCCGTCTCGATCGCTTTCAGATCGCTCGTATCAACGAAGCTTGCCTGCACACCATACACGTTCAGCACTTCCCGAAGTACCCGATAGGTACCGCCGTACAAGTCTTCTGTTACGATCAGATGGTCACCTGGTGCAAACAGATGCAGCACCGCTGTTACCGCTGCCATACCGGAAGCAAATGCCGCCGCAGTCGATCCGCGTTCCAGACAGGCTGCCACTTCTTCTAGCGCCGTTCTGGTCGGGTTCGCCGTACGCGAATAATCATATCCCGTACTCTCCCCAAGTTTCGGATGTGCAAATGTCGCCACTTGATAAATCGGTGTACTCACCGCCCCTGTCTGCGGGTCTTTACCCACGCCTGCACGTACTAATTTCGTCTCGATATGCATGTTTCTACTCTCCTCCATAATAAAGTCCACAAAAAAACACCCTTCACAGATGGAAGGGTGTTGTATGCAGCGGTCCGCTCGTCTGCTACCTCTCATCTGTTAGAACACGTATGTCCTACAGGAATTAGCACCGTTCACACAATTGTCTATACAGACCATTCATGTGATGGTTGCCGGGCATCATCGGGCCAGTCCCTCTGCCTCTCTGGATAAGAGAATCCAAATATTTTCAATTATCAGCAATCATAAATCAAAAATGTCCATTTGTAAACTGTAAATTCCTTCATAACAAAGAATATGCAGAACGCATTTTCATGGGTAACATTAACAAAATAGATTTTCAATATCAGGAGAGATTAATATGTGTACAGCACACTACAAATTTATGAGGTGACATTCATGAAAAAGGTAATCGCATTTACACTAGCAGCATGTGTTGCCGGTTTTACACTTCCAGCCTTCGCCGCTACTCATCACGATGATACAACGCACAAAGCAAAACATCACCATAAAAAGACGCATGCTAAGCATCATGGGAAAATGCATATTAAGCAAATGCCTAAGACAGGCTATGGTGGCGCAAGCGAATAAACAAAAAAGGGGGCCTTCCCCCTTTTTTGTACTGTTCAATATTAATCAGAGGAGAAAATAACATGAGAATCCTAATCTGTCTTCTCTTGGCCACGTTTTTTTTCTTTCCTTGTTCAACGGTTGACGCCCATACCTCAAAGGCATTTATACCCGTTCGTATAGAAATACCTCAGATTAAACTTAAAGCTGCTGTAGAACCCGTCCCCGTACTCGCAAATGGACAAATGGGGGTACCAACTTCCTTTGAAAAGGTAGGCGTTCTCATGCCCTGGACAAATCCAGGTGAACCAGGCAATGCTGTGATCGCTGGACATTTCGACCACTATACAGGACCAGCTGTATTTTATCACCTAAGAAAATTAAAACGTGGTGATAAAATATTTTTATACAACAGGAAAAATGACAAGCTTGTTTTTATTGTCAAAGATGTAGAATCATTTATGACTAAAAAAGCACCTTTAAAAAGAATATTCGGGCCTTCATCAACTGCTCAATTAAATTTAATTACTTGTAGTGGTAAATTTAATAAAAAAACACACGAGCATGCCCAACGTCTTGTTGTATTTGCTGAAATTTCTCCGTAACTTTTTCATTCCTTTTACATCCGGTACAAGTAAGCGTCAGAACCTGGCCATGGGCCGGGATTTTTTTATGGAATATTTTCCACAAACAAAATCAACTCCAATTCATTTATGCATTAATCATTACCCAAAAATGAATCGAACTTTCGACAAAAGTCCCTATTTTTCTATTATTTTTAACATTTATTTTTTGGCACACACCTTGCATGTTATACATAACACAGACACAGTTTTGTAAAAAATATAAAACAGTAGGAGGATGAATATGGAGAAAACACAACAAGCTCAACTTCAAAAGCAGCTTAAGACAAGACACATTACCATGATCTCCATCGGGGGCATTATTGGTGCCGGCCTTTTCGTTGGTAGTGGCGCTGTTCTCAACTCAACAGGTCCCGGTGCAGTTCTTTCTTATGCTATTGCCGGTTTACTTGTAGTACTACTTATGCGCATGCTTGGAGAGATGGCCCTGGTAAACCCGGATAGCGGTTCATTCGCAACATACGCACGCTTAGCAATTGGCCCATGGGCTGGTTATACAATCGGATGGCTGTACTGGTTTTTCTGGGTTATTACAATCGCAATTGAAGCGACCGCTGGTGGTGCAATCGTACATGGCTGGTTCCCTGCTATACCGATCTGGACCTGGAGTCTTATTCTCACATTATTGCTAACGCTTACAAACATTTTTTCTGTTAAATCGTTTGGTGAATTCGAATACTGGTTCTCCATGATTAAAGTTGTAGCTATCATCGCATTCATGGGCATTGGCCTTACCATTATTTTCGGTCTGTTCCCAGGCATTCACTCTCCTGGTATGTCCAACTTCACAGGACGCGGCGGCTTCATGCCACTTGGAATTAGTTCGATCTTTGTTGGGATCGTGACGGTTGTCTTCTCATACTTCGGAGCTGAAATCGCTGCCATCGCGGCAGGCGAGTCCGAAAACCCTGAAAAAGCCGTTATCGTTGCAATTAAAAGCGTTGTCTGGCGCGTTCTATTATTCTATATCGGCTCTGTTGCTATCCTTGCGTTCTTGCTTCCGTGGAACTCAACTGAATTGCTGAAAAGCCCATATGTAACGATGCTCGATATGGTAGGAATTAAGGCGGGCGCTCAAATCATGAACGTCGTCGTTCTCACATCTGTACTGTCCTGCCTGAACTCAGCACTGTATTCGAACTCACGTATGCTGTACGCTCTGGCGAAACGTGGAGATGCTCCACGCGCACTTCTTAAACTGAACAAGCATGGTGTTCCAATTCTTGCTGTATTTGCTAGCACAATCGCTGCCTACATCTGTGCGATCTTCAGTTTTGTATCACCAGGCAAGCTGTTCCTGTTCCTCGTAAACGCATCGGGTGCAATTGCACTGCTTGTATACCTGGCAATCGCAATCTCCCAGCTTCGTCTGCGTCGCCAGACAGAACGTGAGAATCCTGAACTGCTAAAAATGAAAATGTGGATGTTCCCGTACTTGACTTATGTGGTGATTGCTGCCGTTGTCGGCATCCTCATTTCTATGGCCTTTATCGAATCGGTACGTTCGCAGTTGTACCTGACCTTACTTCTTGCAGCATTCGTAGTCCTTTCTTACTTTATCACTGGTAAGAAACATTCGGCCCCGGAACCAACCCTGATCGATGGTGTAGACCCGGCGCAAGATAAATAGCACTCTCAATCCAGAGGACAAGCTCCTCTGGATTTTTTGTTGCCTTATTATCATCACAAATTCACGGTTAATTCATATCCATTTTTATTCATTTATAGTAAAATATATAAGGAAGATATATAAGGTGTGAGGGAGGGGATTCGTTACAATGATTCGCAAAAAACTGTCCTATTCACTAAAAAATGAGGTACTAGCCGAGAATGTGTACGCAAATAACGATACGTTATTGCTAGAAAAAGGAAAAAGACTCACCACCTCGGATATCATTCGACTCATAAACATAGACATTGATAGCATTTACGTTGAAGAAGAGCAAAAAAACATTGCCATTGAGGTCGTCAGTCAAGTCCGTACGCTTTGGAGCCAGGAAGATAAAGATTTTACAGAAATGTACGTTCAAAACCTCGATCAAACTAAAAATTTGTTTACACAAATAGCAGAAAACAAAGACATCTCCTTACAATCCTATTTAAATGGATATTCGAACATGCTAGAATCGGTGCTTGAGCATACCTCGATGCTACACACTCTCCATAAAATAAAAGGTCACGATGATTACACCTATCGACATAGTTTGAACGTAAGCCTGTTGTGTGGTGTGATTGGAAAATTACTCAATCTGTCACTCGAAGAAATTTGGATACTTGGCCAATGTGGATTGCTACATGATGTCGGTAAGATCAAAATCCCTGTGAATATTTTACAAAAAAAAGCGCGTTTGACAAATGAAGAGTTCAAACAAATGAAGCAGCATAGCTTATTGGGCTATAAAATTTTATGCAATATCGAAGGAATCGAACGGCACCTTCGCGAGGCTGCTCATTATCATCACGAACGACTCGATGGATCTGGATATCCCGAAGGACGGAGAGGCGATGAAATTCCTTTCTATGCTCAAATCGTTGCTGTGGCTGATACATACGATGCGCTCTGTTCTGATCGATACTACAATCGGCGGATTTCTCCGTACCAAGCCGTTCAAGAATTATTAGAATCTTCGTTCAAAAATCAACTAAACGCAAATATTGTCGTTCCATTTGTACAATTTATGCTCTCTGGTTATGCAGGGTATTCGGTTGTGTTAACGGATAAAACGTGTGGCAAGATTGTATTTATTCCTCCAGATGAACCGGATCGTCCTCTGATTCAAACTGATACGGGATACGTAGATTTGCGTCAACGAAGGAATCTGGAGATTGCGGAAATCATGTAACTCTCACTACATGCTTATTATAATTTGTAAAAATATTACATTCATATTATCAGCTACATCCAGATTTGTCCAGAAACAAGAAGAGGGTATCCCAATGTTACTTTTGGAATGCTCTCTTCTTATTTCTTATTACCATCCACGCCCGGCACCTCCACCCCCGGATGAGCCTCCTCGTCCACCCGCGCTTCCACCACCTCCGCCCCCACGTCCACGAAACATTGACAACAAGCCATACGTAATCGCACCGCCAAAATATTTGAAATCAAGAAACAAGAGCACAGCCACACCAATCCCAATGACAAGCTTTATTCCCCAAGGCAAACTACTCCACCACGATAGCTCCTGTACTGGTCTCTGCTCACTCGGTTCATTCGGCATTGGCTTTGCACCATCGACGCCATACCCTGCTGCGATTTCATTTGTCAGCACCTTATAGGTGGTAAGAATCGCTATATCCATCTGATTGTTTTTCAAATACGGAATGGCATACGTATCAAGAATGCGTCCGACTTTTCCATCTGGAAGCGTTCCTTCCAATCCATATCCAACTTCTACTCGAATTTTCCGGTCCTGTGTGGCGAGAAACAGTAGCACCCCGTTATTTTTCTTTGGATCTCCTAGGCCAAACTTACGAAAGGCCGCTGTTGCGTATTCTTCAGGTGTAGCTCCATGCGTTGTCGGCACAGTCAGAACCGCAAGCTGAGTACTTCCTGTCTTCTGTTCCAGGTCTCTACCCAAGTTAACCAGTTGTGCCCGCTGCTCCGGTGTCAGCACCCCTGCCGTATCCTGCACATACACATCTCCACGTACAGCTGGGATATCAGCCGGATTGACCTGCGCCTGCACATATCCGTCAATCCTTGTAAATAAGGTCAATCCGCATACAATAAGCAGAAATGCTAGCTGCCGAATCATTTTGTTTCACCAAAGTTAACCTGTGGTACCTGTTTCGCGCGCTCCTCTGCTTTAAAGTAGTCTTTCGCTTTAAATCCACCCATCGAGGCAATGATACTCCCGGGGAACCGCTTAATTTCTTTATTAAATGTCTCCACCTGCTTGTTGTAATCCATGCGTGCCGTTGCGATGCGATTCTCTGTACCCGCTAGTTCATCCATCAGCTGCGTGAATTGTTTATCCGCCTTCAGTTCTGGATAGTTCTCCGAAATAACCAGCAAGCGACTTAGTGCACCACTTAATTCTGCATCTGCATTTGCCTGATCTGTTTTCGTCTGCGCCCCTGCTAATTTGGCACGGGCATTGGCGATTTGGGTAAGCACTTCTTTCTCATGAATGCTATAGCCCTTAACTGTATTCACGAGATTCGGGATCAGATCGGCCCGGCGCTGTAGCTGGTTGTCGATCTGAGCTGCGCTCTGATTGACACTCTCTTCTGCATTGACGAAGCTGTTATATTTGCCAGCAAAGATCATGCCCAAGACGAGAATGATCCCAACAATTACCGCGATAAAGCCCCAGCTTGTTTTTTTCATGTTCAAATCTCACTCCTGCTTTTTTTCTTCTTTACCCGTTCCTTTCTAAGTTTTATTCTTTCCTACTCATGTCTATAACATGATTGATCTAAAAAATGACGGTTATGCGACACAAGAACAATGGCGCCAGGAAATCGCTGAAAATATTTCGCAAGCTCCTCTACACTTTTTCCTTCCGCTAGTAGAATAAAGATGTTATATCTGTTTTCGACTGAACATTACACCTACCTTTCCAATCCTCTGAATAGGAACACTAATACATATAAGTAAGAATGCTATAAAATCAACAATAGTTAATCTTTCCCCTACCATTAAAATAATAAAAAGAACAGTAACACAGGGCGTAAAATAGGTGAAACTTGCAACAAGCGAAGCAGACGAATATTTTAATGCTCTGATATAAATAAGAAATCCAAGAATAATGTTACTTATGCTTAACCATAAAAAACCCGAAAAATCGGCTATTGTTGGTACTTTAAATTGGGAAAAAGTAAACAAACTACAAATGGATAAAATAGAAGCTACGAATGTAATGAAAATATTACTTATTACGATGTCTTTACTATTCTTCTTCGCAAGGTTCGTAAAAAGCCCCCAACATACCGCTGCGAATATAGCCATCAAATCGCCTTCTACATTTGTAAAGCTAATGTTTGTGAACTTCCCCTTCGTGATCAATAAAACGGTACCAGCAAAGCCTAGACCTATTGATATTACCTTATAAACGTCAAGCCTTTCTCTATTGATAGGAATAGCAAACAGAACAATAAAAATAGGAAATAGATAATTTAACATGGATGCTTCAATAGCCGGTAAGCGTTCAAGTGCCTTGATATATAAAAAATCATAAAGAAAAGCGAATACTCCACACAATATCAGTAAAACAAAGTCTTTACTTGTCCACGTTAGCAGTTCTCTCGGCTTAACTTTGACTATAAGTATTACAGCATAAACTAAAACTGCAATTCCATACATGTAAAACAAAACTTGATAACTGTCGAGATTTTTTAATAATAATTTACTTGTTGCTGCTAAAGACCCCCACATTAACAATAAAATAGGCATTAAGATAAATGGATTTTTTGTAGCATCAACTTTTTGATTTTTCATTTATACACCCATTTCTGAAAGAGATATTGTAGTCAACTGTTCCTTGATAAACCGGACAGCCTGACGAATGAGCGGGGAAGAAGAAAGCAGCTTCCCTCTGACAAAAGGAGAAGCTGCTTTGCTGTACGTTTTCCTAGAATGACATGCTGCCGATTCTTTCTTCCACAAGCTTGACGAATTCCCCATGGTGAAGCAGATGGCGGATGTATTCGATATCTGGATAAAAATATCGGTCTACTTTAACCGTTGGGACCATGCTACGAATTTTTTGGTAGACGGCCTCCGTGACGGGCGATGGCTTCAACGGCTTATGAAAATCCAGTGCCTGCGCCGCGGTCATCAATTCAATCGCAAGGATGTACTCCACTTTTTTGGAGATGTGATACGCTTTCTTGGCCGCAAAGTACGCCATGCTCACCTGATCCTCCTGATTGGCACTCGTCGAAATGTTGTCAACGGTAGAGGGATGTGACAGCACCTTGATTTCCCCGAGAAGCCCTGCTGCCGTATATTGCGGAATCATATAGCCGTTGTTCAACCCTGGATTGGCTACAAGAAAGCTTGGGAGCTCGCTATGATGATGATTCACAAGCCGATCGATTCGCCGCTCTGCCATTTTTGCCAAATTGGCCATTGCAATACACATTGAATCACTGTACATCCCCACATAGGTCCCATCAAAATTCCCTCCCATCAGGGCGATGCCATCGTCGTCCTCTGGGTAAATAATCGGATTGTCACCGGTCGATGCCATCTCATTCTCAATCACTTCCCGAGCGTCCTTGAGCAGCTTTTTGCAAGCCCCGTGCAGTTGGGGAATACACCGCAAGCTGAGCGCATCCTGCAGACGGTGGCTTTTGTATGCCTCTGCGATTTCACTGCCTTCGAGGATGTGCAGGATCGTTTTTGCCGTCGCGGATTGTTCGTCGTGTTTCTTCACAGCATGCAATCGCGGATCGCACGCTTTTATCGTGCCTTTTAATACTTCAAGAGACATCGCCCCCGCCACATCGGCTGTTTTGACGGCTTGACTGGCATTGTACAAGGCTAACGTTGCAAAAGCGGTGACCGAGGTGGTCCCGTTGATCAAAGCCAGCCCTTCCTTGCAGCCGAGCTCAATCGGCTGCAATCCCGCTCTGTGCAAAGCCTCTTTTCCTGCCAGCAGTTCTCCTTTATACCATGCCTTCCCTTCCCCGATCAGCACAAGCGCCATATGGGCTTCCGGTGCTAGATAGCCGACAGAGCCTTCGCCCGGTGCAAACGGAGTGATCTCCTCATTGAGTAGGCTGGCGATCAGCTGAAGCACTTCCAACCGTACGCCCGAGTAACCTTGTCCAAGACTGACCAGGATCATGAACTGGATGGCCCTTACGATCTCCTTCTCCAGAGGCTCTCCGACGGAAACCGCATGTGAGCGAATAATGTTGTGCTGCAATGTCGTGGCGTCTTCCGGGGAAATCACCTCAGTGACGTTTTCGCCAAACCCGGTAGTTACGCCATAAATAAGCCGATTCTCCCGCAAAAATCGTTCAATCAGGCTTCTCGATGCCGCCACCCGATCACAGTACTGTTGCGAGAAAGATACTTTTGCCTTGTAGCGGGCCACCGCCACCATTTCTTCAACCGTAACAGGGCCCTCACCCAGCACCACGTGTGTAAGCTCGCTTGGATAACAATGCGCTTCTTGTCCCATCGTAAACCTTCCTTTCCATTGTAACGATCGGCATTCCTCTCCTGGCAATGACCTAGAAGAGGACCAAATGATCCTGACTGTTTTTTACATACTCTTTGTTTTCTATAAAGGCTGTCCCTCATCGTATAATAGGTTGCTGGCTTCATCCAAGTCCAATGATTTGGTTTCCGGCGCCCACAGGATTGAGACGATGGCGCCGACCACCAAGACAATTGTCATGGCAATCATAGAAACGCCAACCCCATATCCGTTTAGCACAACAGGTAGCAAAAACGTACCAATTGCAGACCCGACACGGCTGACTGCGGTGACCAATCCTACCCCGGAAGCACGAATCTCTGTAGGAAAGAGCTCTGCAGGGTACACGAGCGTCAGGTTGGAAGCCGCCGACATGACAAACGTAAATATGGCAAAACAGATAATCAGAAAAACCTTGTGCGTGTTGTCTATGATGCCAAGCGGCAAGAGCGTGATGGCCAGAATTGCAAACGTGTAAATCGTAAACCCTCTTCGCGAAAACTTCTCCATCAGCCACAGCCCCGCGATTCCGCCGAGCAGCAGGAAGCCGTTCAGCAGCAAGTCAATCAGAAAACTTTCCTCATACCCCATGCTGCTGAGGATGATCGGCAAGAAGGTGTAAATCGCAAAATAAGGAATTACGTTGCAGACATAAAACAGACTGCCAAATGTCGTGCGCCTCCACAATCTTTTGCTGAAGAGATCGCGAAAACCGGGTAGCTTGTCCAATGGTGTAACGTCTTCGATCACCGCATGCGGACTTACGTATTTCTTCACAATTTGCATTGCTTCTTCCTTGCGTCCCATGCTGATCAGCCATCTAGGCGACTCCGGCGTACCGATTCGCAGCACCAATACGATGAAAGCAGGGATGGCAGCACTGGCAAGCATCCAACGCCATGATTCGGGACCCATTTTTTCCAAATAAAAACCGACCACATTGGAGATCACGTATCCAACCGTCCATATCACACATAACGAGGCAAGCAGGAAGCCTCGATACTTTTTCGGGGAGAACTCGGCCAGCAGCGTCGAGCCAACCGCATAGTCACCACCAAGGCCGATACCAATCAAGATCCGCAATATGAATAGAGTGAGCGGATCATTGACCCAGAACTGCAGCAGGGAAGCGACACCAATGATGAGGAAGTTGGCCAGAAATATTTTTTGCCTACCAATCCGATCTGAAAGCCAACCGAGCACCAAGCTGCCGATAAAGAGCCCAATCAAGGCTGAGCTTCCCAGAAGCCCATTCCACATGGGACCGAGATTCATTTGCGTGCCAAGCAACGTGAGCGCCATACCGATAATGCCAAGGGCATACCCATCCGAGAAATTAGAACCAAAGGTGAGCGCGGTAATCCGCAGATGAAATTTGTTCAGCGGCGCATCATCCATGAGAAATGATTGCGTGTGATGTGTGTTCAAACGTACCCCTCCTTTAATGGAATAAAATGTAATTACTTGTTGAAATAATAAATCGATTAAAGGCGAGGAAGCGCTTTCATTGAATCGAAAACAACTTTCTTCCTTCGGATTTCCCGATAATTCCCCCAGCTTGTACGCATGTTATTGAGCCGTTAAAAAAAAGGTTAAATCCTTATCTTATGATACAAGAATTTAACCATAAATTTTCTATGGTAGATTTACTTTTGATGCTGTGCTTTTCGCTGCATAAACCCTGTCAAAAAGGTAAGCATCACATGGACTCCTGCCTTCACCGTAACCTGAGCGATATCACGATACGGGTCAAGGCAGACAATATCCATCGCCTGAACAAGCGGATGGCTTCCAGCCAGATAAACCGCTTCAAACAACTCATCCGTACGCATTCCCCCAGGAGTTGCAGCCGGAACCCCCGGCGCATAAGCGATATCTAGCACATCCATATCGACCGTGAGATAAATGACATCGACTTTTCCACTCAGATCATCCAATGCAGCTTGAATCGTAGAAACAATACCTTTTTCTCTCACCTGACGCAGGGTGACATACTGAACCCCTTTTTGATCTGCATATTCTTTTAATGATTTCGCGTTATAAAAACCATGCAGCCCTACATTCCACACGTCCTCACCAAGGATCGTACCGCTTTCGATCAAATTGCGAATTGGCGTTCCATTGCTTGGACCGTTATCCTCAAGACTACGTAAGTCAAAATGAGTATCCAACTGCAAAATTCCAATACGCTGCTCGGGATGAGCCTGTTTCCAGCCTTTCACAAGCATCGCCGTAATCGAATGATCTCCTCCCAGCATAATCGGAAGTGCATGCGCATGATGCTGGCGCATCGAAACCATAGCGTCTGTGATCCACTGATGAGAAAGAGGAATATCGGTTACATGCTGGCGTACGTCTCCTAAATCCAAAATACGCAGCGGAGTTAAATCGATATCATACTCAAGATGGTATGGATTAAATGCTTTCCATGCCTGGCGCATCGCCTCCGGATTTTCACTTGCCGCTGATGCGCTAATAGATGAACGGGACAGCGGAACCCCGAGGATGGTTACATCCACGGAGCTAAAATCCACTGTTTGTTCCTCACTAGAGAGAGTACGAATCCATTCGTTTACTTTTGGCTCCGCCCCTTGTGCGGCGGACCAGCGAAACGAAGGCGGCTTAAGCTGGGGATACGGATACTTCATGAGTCAAACTCCCTTTCTGCACCACAATCTTCCCTGCTTTAATAACAGTATCTACAAGATTCACGCCGTAGTTATACTGCATGTACGAATAGTTCGGTGCGTCAAATACGACGAGATCAGCTACTTTTCCTTTTTCGAGGCTTCCTACCCGGTGCGCCTGTTTAATCGCATGCGCCGCATTAATGGTAGCGGCAACGAGTACCTCAGCAGGTGTCATTCCCATCGTTAGACAGCCGAGATTCATGATGAACGGCATCGATTCACTCGGAGAAGAACCAGGATTCCGGTCTGTAGACAAGGCAACGGCTACGCCAGCGTCAATCATTTTCCGTCCATTGGCAGCCTCTGCCTTCAAAAAGAAGGCTGTACCTGGCAGCAAGACCGCAACCACTCCTTTTTCCGCCATCTGCCGGATTCCTTCATCAGATGCCCGCAGAAGGTGATCGGCCGACACAGCTCCCAGACGCGCAGCCAGTTCCGCCCCCTGATACGGTTCAATCTCATCCGCGTGAATTTTCGGAAGCAGGCCATGCTCCATTCCCGCGCGTAAAATTCTCTCGGACTGTTCCGGTGTAAACACACCGTGTTCACAAAATACATCATTAAACTGAGCAAGGCCGCTTTTTGCAACTTCCGGAATCATCTCATTTACGAGAATATCAACAAAACGATCCGGGTCGTGTTTATACTCAGCAGGCACGGCATGTGCGCCCATAAAGGTAGAGACGATATCGATTGGATGCGTATCCTGAAGTCGCTTCGCTACATGAAGCTGCTTCATTTCATGTTCTAACGTTAAGCCGTATCCACTTTTTGCTTCCAATGTCGTTACACCGTATTGCAAAAAGCGATTGAGACGCTGGTACGCTTCCTCATATAAATCTTCTTCACTGGCAGCCTGCGTTGCGCGCGTTGTATTATGAATGCCGCCGCCTGCATTCATAATCTCCATATATGTCTTGCCAGCCAGGCGCATTTCAAATTCATTTTCCCGACTTCCGGCAAATACCAGATGAGTATGCGGATCAATTAGCCCTGGTGTCACTACTTTTCCTGATGCATCGATCACATGAGCTTCTTGCATACGATCCCGATAAAAAGCAGTCACAACCTCATCCCGATCTACCATCTGGATGGAACCGTCTTCAATCCAGACGGCTCCATCTTCAATAATGTGTAAAGTGCTCATGGCTGTTCCTGTTACCGGTTGTGCAGATGTTCCTTGAAGTGTAACAAGCTGGGCTGCATGACGAAGCAGAATCGGTTTTTGTTTCATCATAATCCTCCTTAGCTTCGTAACATCGGAATATGAACGCCTTTATTTTTCGCTGTTTCAATTGCCAGTTCATAGCCTGCATCTGCGTGACGAACAACTCCCATACCCGGGTCTGAAGTTAATACGCGTTCGAGGCGTTTTTCTGCCGCTTCTGTTCCGTCAGCTACAATAACCATTCCGGCATGCAGGGAGTATCCCATACCTACACCACCACCGTGATGGACAGATACCCAGCTTGCGCCACCTACCGCATTAATCATAGCGTTAAGGATCGGCCAGTCAGCTACAGCATCACTGCCATCACGCATTGCTTCTGTTTCCCGGTTTGGCGATGCCACGGAACCGGAATCAAGATGGTCACGTCCAATTACAATCGGTGCTTTTAATTCACCGTTGCGTACCATGTCATTGATGATTTTCGCAAAACGTGCGCGTTCTCCATACCCTAACCAGCAAATGCGGGAAGGAAGTCCCTGGAATGCGATGCGTTCCTGAGCCATTTTGATCCAGCGGCAAAGGTGCTCATTATAGGCGAATTCGCGTAAGATCACTTCATCTGTTTTGTAAATATCTTCTGGATCACCAGACAGAGCAACCCAGCGGAATGGTCCTTTCCCTTCACAGAATTGGGGACGAATATACGCCGGTACGAATCCTGGGAATGCAAATGCATTTTCTACCCCTTCGTCCAATGCAACCTGACGAATGTTATTGCCATAGTCAAAGGCAACCGCACCTTTTGCCTGCATATCTAAAATGGCCTGAACATGTACAGCCATGCTCGCCTTAGAACGCTTTACATACTCTTCCGGATCAGCAGCACGAAGCTTCGCCCCTTCTTCCAGCGTCATGTTTGCAGGCAGGTATCCATTTAAAGGATCGTGCGCTGATGTCTGATCGGTAATAACATCCGGGATAAAGTTTCGCTGAAGCATTTCCGGCAAGATTTCAGCCGCATTTCCTAAGAGACCAATGGAAAGGGCACGCCCTTCTTGTTTCGCTTTTTCCGCAAGCTCAATCGCTTCATCCAGCGTTTCCACGAGTACATCGCAATAACGAGTTTCGATACGTTTTTCGATGCGTGTGCGATCCACATCAATTCCGATCACAACCCCATCATTCATCGTAACCGCTAACGGTTGAGCGCCACCCATTCCGCCTAACCCTGCTGTAACTGTGATGGTTCCTTTCAGACTGCCGCCAAAATGCTGTTTCGCACACTCTGCGAATGTTTCATACGTTCCTTGCACAATCCCTTGACTTCCGATATAAATCCAGCTGCCAGCCGTCATTTGTCCGTACATCATGAGACCCTTTTTATCAAGCTCATGGAAATGATCCCAATTTGCCCAGGCTGGAACTAAATTCGAATTTGCAAGCAGCACACGCGGAGCATCTGGATGAGACTTGAACACCGCGACCGGTTTTCCAGACTGTACAAGCATCGTTTCGTCATCTTCCAGGTTTTTCAGTGTGTGAACAATCGCATCGAAGCTTTCCCAGTTACGAGCCGCTCTTCCAATTCCCCCATATACAACAAGGTCCTCAGGCCATTCTGCAACTTCCGGGTCGAGGTTGTTGAAAAGCATGCGCAGCGCTGCCTCCTGAACCCACCCTTTTGTATTTAACTCCGTTCCGTGTGGAGCTCGGTATACTCTTTTTTGTCCTGTTGTTTTCTTCAACTTTCGTCACTCCCTTGTTCTTTTCTTACTCTTATTTTATTAAGAACGACGAATAGAAAGTAGAAGAGTGTTTTTGTAAATCATGAATGATTCAGTATATTGATATCGCTTTCTTTTTTTAATTCTGTATATAAACTGGATTTTTATTTGTTTTTCTGGATTATCTTTTTATTTCTCCAAAGGCGAGGAGAACAGCCGGTACACTCCTTAAATAGGCGGCTAAAATAATTAGGATCATCGTATCCGACCGCAAAGGCAATTTCGCGTACGGTCAGAGAAGTGGATGACAGCAAATGCTTAGCCTGCTTAACGCGCACATCCATGAGATAGTGGCGGAACGTTTGCTCTCTTTGGGTCGACAGCACATGGCTGAAATAGCTCGGGCTGCGTTGAACATGGCCAGCTACTTCCTCCAGACTTAGAGTAGAACGATGAAAATGCTCATCAATGTAGCGGAGACCTCTCTCAATAAAGTCACCATGGGCATTCTCCTTCTGACTCTGCGCCTGTTGAATAATATCAAAAATAAACAGCAGCACTTCTTGTACAATTCGAAATAGCACCGGCATATGCAAAATGGTTTGGAAAATCTCCTGATAGCGAATTTCCATTTGCGATATCTTCTGGAGCTGATACGTTTGCATAAAGCGCCGCAAATGAGCAAGAATGCTGGTCATCCGAATCCGTAGCAGTTCAGGTTCGGGAAAACCCTGCGGAAATTCAGTGAACTGCTCATACATCCAGCGTTTAATGGCTGCTCTGTCTCCTTCTTCAAGCATGGCCATCCATGCCCGCTGTTCAGCAGGGGTTAAAAAAGGATCGATTTCAAGGAAAGCAGGCGTATCTTGAATTTGCACGATTTGCTGATACCCCTTAAAAAAAATCATGTTTAAAGCCTGTAATGCTTTTTCGTAGCAACTATGAGCGGTTAAGGAGGAGTACCCGATAGACGAAAGAACAATAAACAATCTACTTTCCTGTCTCCTCGAAGCTTCTCTTTCCATACGTCGTGCTTCCTGATGCATCATTTCGCTTGTATAAGAAGGTAACAGGCAAACAATATGCTCACGTAATGGCAGGATATACGGCTGCTGTGCAAATGAATAATTCTCTAACCATTCCGTAAGCTCTTTTATCTCCTGTTTATCTTCCGGCTGCACGATCATCATGCTCATATCGTTACCCATCGTTACTTCCGTATCAAAAAATAGCGAAGCATACTGCCTTTGCAACGCTTCCTTCTCTATCTCCACGTCTGTTACCATTCGTTCTTTTTTTCGCTGCTTGCGAACTACTTTTGTAATGATGGGTCTGATTTGATCCGGCGATAATGGTTTGACCAAAAATCCCGCTGCTTGTAATTGAGTTGCTTGCCAGGCTCTTTCAAAAACGGCTTCTGCTGTTACGGCGATAACAGCACCTGCATACTTTTCGATCGCCTGTATAAAAACATCCCAACCGGTAGAAGGAATCATTTCAAGCTCTACAAAAAGCACATCCGGCTTATACTCTTCTAGCTCTTTCATAAGCGATACCATATCTACAGCCTGGCGGATATCCGTAAATCTTATCGAATATGAATTCATCAGCCATTCAATTCCAGTCCGTTCCGTTGAATCTCTGTCAGCAATAAGCAAACGCATAGAATCATCCTTTCCCCATCTATATCGGAGATTACCGTTTTGGAGGTCTCATTATATTCATTAATAAAAAATGCTTGCTCTTATGATACTAGCAGCTAATTCATCGTGATTACATACCTTTACTTTTATGGTTTTGCATAAATTTTCCGCGTTTACAATCATTACGTCACCTTTCTCTAAAACCAAAACCTCATTTTCATCAATGATCGCTCGAACGCTTCCATTGACACAATAAAAAGCTTCAGATCTTTTTGCACCTTCCCTACTATATGCAGGATCTAACACTTCATTATGGATCCCTTTTTTGATATGAATAGCGTGAAGTTCTCCACTGCACCCTTCTGCTAACATCAAATTAAAGTCCTTTACTCTACCCATACTTCGGGTTGTCCAGTCCCCGCTAAAGCGATCCTGTTCAAATGGCTTTAAAAGCACCTGATGCTTCCCCTCATGTTGAAGAAACATTTCCCCCTCCATGATCATAATGATTCTTTGGATGCTTGGAAGAGGCGTAAATACGGATTCTTCCACTTCAACATCTGCGGAACTAATCCGCCATTTGAAATCACGTTTCGTATAATCCGCATCTTCAGGATAAATTGCAAGTTGGGTTGTGATTCCACCTGACCAAAGGCTTGTTGTTTGTTCATTTTTTCTCATCATTTTTATTGAATAGGACAACTTATTATCCCCCCTTGATACTTTCTGCCATAAATATAGACTTCCATTTGATTATATAGATTATTATTCGATTTCCATTTGAGCAGCAATACGAGTTGCTATGGAAATACTGTAATTGGCTATTGTAGCTTCTACAGACTTATTTGTACTCCTATAAAATATTCTGTTCCCCTTTTCGTGACAAGTAAAAACATCCGTTCAACCATAATAAAAGGGCTATGGATTTTCACCAATAGCCCTTTTGACCAACATTTAATCAGCATTTCCAACAAATTGAGTCGTTTCGATTTCGTTCGTTGTCTGCTCGCCTTCTTGTTTCTTTTTTATACGTAAGAAGTAGTAGAGGTAGCAACCAGCCATAAATGGAACCCCACAGTATAGAGCCATTCGTTGCTCTGCATCAAATGCCATGCTAATAATCACAATTGAGCATAATACGGTGCAAAGAATAGGCACGAACGGATAAAGTGGAGTCCGATACTTTAACTCATCCAGTTTACCTCCCTCTTCGAGAAAGCGCTTACGAAATAGGTATTGCGAAACACCCACTCCCAGCCACACGACAATACCCGCCAGACCCGCAATCGAAACAAGCAAGACATAAAGAGTATCTTCCGCTACAAAGCTGGACAAAAGTGAAAGGCAGGCAACCGCGAGAGTCGTGATCAAAGCGTTAAGCGGTATTTGTTTTCTGCTTAGCTTTCCTAGGAAAGGACTTGCCATTCCATCACGCGCTAATCCCCATAACATACGTGAACCCGCATAAAGCCCCGAATTCCCTACCGAGAGTACCGCAGTAAGAATAACAAAGTTCATAAAATCAGCGGCATACGGAATCCCAACTCCATCGAAAACCATGACAAATGGACTTTCGATTACACCGGCCTTGCGCCAAGGAATTAAACCAACTAGTACAATCATCGAAATCACATAAAAGAACATCGTGCGCCATGCAGTGGCACGGATCGAACGTGGGATCGTTTTTTCCGGCTTTTCACTTTCACCTGCGGCTACACCGATCACTTCAGTCCCTTGGAACGAAAAAGTAACAGCAATCATTGAAAGAAATACAGCGCTAATTCCTTTTGGAAACAGCCCACCGTCATTTACAAAGTTGGAAAACATAGGAGCGG
Source organism: Aneurinibacillus soli (assembly GCF_002355375.1). Lineage (GTDB taxonomy): Bacteria > Bacillota > Bacilli > Aneurinibacillales > Aneurinibacillaceae > Aneurinibacillus > Aneurinibacillus soli. The sequence continues at coordinate 98,045 of NZ_AP017312.1, forward strand.
GCTGTCCTTTTATAGAGATAAAGCCAAACAATACGGAACTGCCCACTACGATAAAGAGAATGATCGCAACAACTTTAATACTTGAAAACCAAAATTCTGTTTCAGCAAAACTTTTTGCCGAGAATGCATTCATCAAAAATAACGAGACAGCAAACACGATACACCACACCCATACCGGTGTCATCGGAAACCAGCGCTTCATTAACATTCCGGCAGCAGTAAATTCCACGCCCACTGTAACCGCCCAATTAAGCCAATACATCCACCCGATCGTAAATCCAGTGGCAGGTCCTATATATTTACTCGCATATGTTTGGAAGGAGCCTGCTACTGGCATAGCAACAGCCAGTTCACCCAGGCAGAGCATGACAAGGTACATGAGGAGGCCTCCCGCGGCATACGCGAGAACGGCTCCTCCTGGACCTGCTTGATTAATCGTATATCCAGCACCAAGGAATAAACCTGTACCGATTACTCCGCCAATCGAAATCATAAATAAATGTCTGCTTTTCATGGTACGCTGTAATTCGTGCTGATTCCCGTTACCCATATAAATATCATCTCCTTTACCTAATTTTTCTGTATCTATTCCAAAGTGTGCTACTCATTCCGTACGATTTATACAGTGAGTTCCTTAGGAGTTTGTTTGATTACCTGGTTAACGTCTGTTGCTTTTAAAAATTGGTCAACAGCGTTGATATCCTTAGAAAAAATACGATCTTTTGTCATTGCCGGAGTAACGGTCCGCGCCATTGTATGGAATTGCTTAGTTATCGATGCTGTCTTCTCTACACCGCGATACTCAACCGCCTGGAGCGCGCATATTAATTCGATCGCCAGCACCTTACGGCAATTGAGAATCACTTGATACGCATGACGCGCACCGATCGTTCCCATGCTTACATGATCTTCCTGGTTGGCGGATGACGGAATCGAATCTACGCTGGCCGGATGGGCGAGTGTTTTGTTTTCAGAAACAAGTGCTGCTGCGCAATACTGCAAAATCATCGCCCCTGACTGTACACCTGGCTGTGGGCTCAAAAACGGTGGCAGATCATTCAACTGCGGATTCACAAGTCGCTCGATACGTCGCTCTGAAATATTCGCAAACTCAGCCATGGCAATCGCTAAAAAGTCCATCGCAAAGGCAATCGGCTGGCCGTGGAAGTTTCCGCCTGAAATCACCTTTTCACCGTCATCAAAAATGAGCGGATTATCTGTAGCAGCGTTGATCTCAATTTCCAGCTTTTCTTTCACGTAATTAAGTGCTTGCCAGGATGCCCCATGTACTTGTGGAATGCAGCGAAGCGAATATGCGTCCTGCACACGAAGTTCCCCTTGTCGGGTAATCAGCTTACTATCAGCTACGTAGCTGCGAATGCGCTCTGCTACCGCGATTTGCTCCGGATAGCCGCGTACGATTTGTACTTCTTCTGCAAACGCATCGATGATGCCGCGCAATCCTTCCAGCGTCAGCGAAGCGATTAACTCTGATTGATACGCAAGCTGCTCCGCTTCTAAATATGCCACAACGCCCATCGCTGTCATAGCCTGCGTTCCGTTAATAAGAGCCAGCCCTTCCTTCGCTGTTAGCACAAGAGGCGTAATTCCTTCTTTCTGTAGTGCAGTGAGTGACGGAACGATTTCTCCTTTATAAAACACTTCCCCTTCTCCAATAAGAGCGAGAGTCAAATGAGAAAGAGGCGCTAAATCACCACTCGCACCAAGCGATCCTTGCTGAGGCACGACAGGGTGGATCTGCTTATTTAACAGGGCAAGCAAGCAGTCAATTACCTGACGACGTACACCGGAGTGTCCTTTAAGCAGAGCATTCGCTCGCAACAGAAGCATTGCCCGCGATACGATTTCCGGAAATGGTTCGCCAACGCCGCAAGCGTGACTCCGAATCAAATTGAGCTGCAAACTCTCTACATCTTTTTGATCAATCACAACATCACTTAGTTTGCCAAATCCTGTGTTAATTCCATATGCTACGCGATTTTCTGCCACAATTTTTTCAACGGCTCGCCGACTAGCATCTACACGTGCTAAACTTTCTGCTGAAGCTACCACCTTTTCATTATCGTACAAAACGGCTTTCACATCCGCCAATGTGAGTGAATGTCCTTTTACTGTAATCATCTGTTCCAGCCTCCTTTTTTTATACAAAAAGGGGACTGCATACACTTAAATAGAGCGAAAAAATCGCTTTCTTTAAGAAATATGCAGCCCCCTGATTTCTACTTACCAACTATGGGCTATTCATATTCAATCGTCATACTGTCTAACACAACACACAATGAAGCGCTTACAAGACATAGTACATACCACTACTTAGCCTTTTGCAAAACTATTATTCTGGACTAACTCCTTATGCAAACGACCAACTTTCTACTGCGTACCATTATCCAACTTCATTATGACTATTTTTAATATACAGAAGAGTTATAAAACAGTCAAGTGGTTATTTATCTAAATATGATTAATGCCAAGCCCTAATGTTTCGTGTTCCAATCCTCTAACAGGAGCTCCTATTGTTCCATAGAGCGCAACTGCAACCCACTCGTCCTCCCGCTCTTGATCATACGGCCTTCCTCTCACAATCGCAAAGTTTAATCCAACAGTACGAAGCACGGTTCCAAGTTGAACCTGTCCCCTGGTTACCCCTTGCATGGCTTCAAGAATGGCATGGTACAGCGAATGTGTCTCACGGTAGAACGAACCATCAATGATTGTTTTTTTCGCAGCTGTTTCCACTGCAGCAACGACCTTATGGGCATCCATCGAGCCTACTTTTCCCTTACAGAACTGGTAACCTGCATGTTTCAACTGTGCTAATAGAAAGCTTTCTGCTTCATGATCGCCTTCTTCCAGAAGAGCCAGCTGCATTGCCATCTTCCCTATTCGACGTTCAATGTATAAGGACATATCTGCACACTCCCGCGTTTTGGATTTGCTTACTTCTTACTCTATTGCCTCAGCCTTTTTTGGTACATATTATAATGTATCTCATCACTTCATTCCATCCAGCATTTATTTCCTATATTCCTTTATTTTTATCGTAAAACAAGTACAAAAAGCCTCCGATTCGTTTCCGAATAGGAGGCAGTGAGCGCTACAGTAACAAGCAATCATACACCTTTTTCATCTTTCAACTTGTTCGATTTTCAGGCCAAAAATCTGAGGCGGTTCGATTCCGTTCATCTGAAGGTATGTGGACAGTTGACCTCGATGATGAATCTCATGTTCTGTCAGTGCCATCATGATTCTCCAGGAGCTTACTTCATGTCCATGTAAAGTTGGAACCTTTTTTTCCAGGAGATCATTTCCTAAGGTCAATAAGCCATCCATTAATCTTGTATGACAGGCTTCCATGTACGGAATGATTTCCTCGATATTGTCTCCTTTGCTGCTTTCATGACCGGGGTAGCTCCATTTTCCATGCTCGAATACACTCAAAAACATAAGCTCAGAGGAAGCTAGGTGGCGCAGTATATCTCCCGTTGAAAATTTATCCTCCGCTGGTTTCCATTCCAGGATTGAATTCGGTACAACCTTTACATACTTCATGGTACGCTTGCGTAATCCGTCTAGAAACTGTGCAAATTCCTCTACATTATGGATCATACATACCCTCCCTATTATAAGGTTGATGACACGTATATTCATATTTCAGGCTTTATATCGCAAATCCTTTTTTGCACAGGAAAAAATTTCTCATTACTTTCTTGCACTAATATCCCGCCTGCAAGATATGGTCAAGCCAATGGACTTATCTAAGCAAAGTTCGTATTCCCGCATATAGAACGAAGAGAACATGAAACGCAGAAAAATACCAAAGTGGCCTATACAGAAATCGACTCAAAATGACAATACTCCAACCAAATAGAAGGATAAAATGGATGTAAGCAAGAACGAAGATGTACAGAACGATACCATTCACAATCATTAATATATATAAAAATGATTGTATTTCAAAATTGCCATCTATAAAATATAAATAAAAATAAAAAATAAGCGTATTTTTAATTATAAAAATATCAACTCACGTCTATATTACTAAAAAGAGGTGTTATTATGGGATATGAGCTACTATCTAAACTTTATTATAAGGATACAAATAAGTATGCCACCGAGTATGAAAAACGCTTATATAGTTACGGCACTATAAGGTTGCCCTTTCAGCTTAAACCATATAAAAACAAGGAAGAATTCGTATCTTTTTATGTAAATCATCCTGAACTCGACATACTTCATGACCAAATTAGCAAACAAAGCAACCGTATTCAATCTATCGTGAATCAGTTACCTCCTATTGCAGTCCAACAATACATTCGAGCTAAATTAGTCGATGAACTTTTAAGCACGAATGAAATCGAGGGCGTTCGAAGCACAAAGGCAGAAATGGAAACCGTACTTGAAATCGTCGTCCGACAAGAAAGCTCCCGAAAACATAAAGCCAGACACCTTAGCCTGATGAAATCATACGCTGCTCTTTTAACAGAAACCCAAACCACGCTTGAAAGAATTGAACAGATCCGAAGTATATACAATCATTTAGTACAAGAAGAAACCGAACCAGAAGATCAACTTGATGGAGAGCTCTTTCGAAAACAGCCTGTCGATGTGGTAACACAAACCAATAAAGTTGTGCATCGCGGTGTCCATCCAGAAGAGTCGATTAAAACTCACCTGCGAAACTTGATCCATTATTTGAACGAACATCCCTCTCCTATGCTGTACAAAATTGCAATCTCGCATTATCTCTTTGGCTATATCCACCCTTTTTACGATGGAAATGGTCGTACATCAAGATATATCAGCAGTATGTATTTGCTCCATGACCTGGACCGACTTACCGCATTAACGCTGTCTTATTCAACGAACAAAGTAAAACAAGCATATTATGAGGCCTTTACCGAATGTGGCAATCCCCATAACAAAGGAGAGCTAACATTTTTTTGCGAGACCTTTTTTCATATTATCGATAAAGCACAAAATGAGGTACTAGCTGAACTCTCAGAAAAAAGGGTACGAATGGAATCTCTTGATCATATGGTTCAACAGCTCAACATTACAGATGAAATCAGCGAAAACATCTTTTTCATACTCGGTCAAAATTATATTTTTGGAATTGAAGGAAAGGGAATGACTCTAAAGGAACTTGTAGCCGCAACAGATAAAACCGAGTACCTTGTTCGAAAATCTCTTGACGAGCTTGATCAAAAAGGGGTACTTGTATTCCTGAAAAGAAAGCCCATCGAGGTCACGTTGTGTGAAACAGCCGGTGCTCAACTCAGATAAATTTTTGAAGAAATGAGAGATAGAATGCGTGAGTTTTCTTTAGATCTTTTGTCCAATCCAAAACCTTTATTTTTTCAAATTTATAGCTATTTCCAAGATGAAATAGTACAGGGCCAATTACAATATGACGCTTTTCTTCCCTCCATCCGAAGCTGTGCACAATCGCTTAAGGTGAGTAAAAATACGGTAGAGAATGCCTATCACCTTTTAGTGTCAGAAGGATACATATGCAACATCCCCAAAAAAGGGTACAAAGTAGTGTATCAAGGCGAAAAGAGCATTCATGATCACGTATCTATTTCAGATGACTCTTATAACCAGCATATACATCTCGATTTTCGTTATGGAAATATTGAGCTTGCTGCATTCCCTTTTAATCAGTGGAATAAAGTGCGTAACACATTTGTAGCTAATAATCAAAGTGATTATATGGTAGAAGGGAAATCACAAGGAGAATACATCTTACGGAAAGAACTATCAAGATTACTGTATGAATCGAGGGGAGTAGTATCTAATCCCGAGCAAATTATTATCGGCTCTACTCCTCAGCAACTTGTATCTCTTTTATGCCAGCTTCTAGAAGCAGATAAACATATAATTGGAGTAGAGAATCCTGGATACGATGGGGCAAGGAACACTTTTTTAAACCACGGTTTCCAGGTTCGTGCGATTCCTTTGACTGCAGACGGAGTTTCCCTAGAAGAACTTGAAAAAAGTCATGCCGATGTTATGTATGTAAGTCCTTCTCAGCAATTTATGAATAAGATGGCTATGTCTCAAGAAAAAAGACAACAACTGATTCAGTGGGTCCATTCGAATACATATATCATAGAGGATGACTATGAATGGGAATTTAAAGATGAAGATGGTTATGTACCCTCCATTCAAAGTCTATATCCCGAAAAGGTAATTTACATTGGAAGAATTTCAAAAGCGTTATTACCAGTCTCAAATCTAAGCTACCTGGTACTTCCTTACGATGCACTTTCCTTATTTTACGCAAAAGTGCCAGAATACGATCAACCTGTTCCGAGACTTGATCAATTAACTTTTTCACAATATTTATCTGACGGCTATTGGTATAAGCATTTACAAAAGATGCGAAAACAATATGAAGAGAAACGGAAAGCCTTTTTCGAAGCTATATCACATAGTATGGGGAATTTAATAGAAATCGAAGGGAAAGATATAGGCCTACACGCTTTCCTAACTGTCAAAACAAATAAAACGGAATCTGAGTTAATCGGGTTAGGCTTAAAAAAAGGCGTTAAAGTTTATGGAACATCTAGATATTGGTTTCATCGGACAGATAGGTATCCAACTGTACTGCTCGGTTACGGAGCTTTACATTGTAGTCAGATTTATAACGGCATAAAATTACTAGCGGAAGCTTGGTTTGAATCCGTTTAATTTCAGCTTGTCCTACTCACTTTATCCATTCTGTCCCTTTAACCGTAAAGAAGTTCTGTTTACTATGTATGTACATCATACTTATTAAGGTGGGTAGATACATGAACTTTATTTTTGATATGGATGGAACCATTTGCTTTAAGGGACAACCCATTTCGAAGAACATTTTAGATCTTTTATTAGAATTACAGGAATCCGGTCATTTTGTTGGATTTGCCTCTGCACGACCTTGCCGTGATATGCTGCCGGTTTTAGATGACCGATTTAAGAACCATCTTTTAATCGGCGCGAATGGCGCGATGACGTATTACCAAGGAAAGCCCCGCTGCTTTACTCCTATTCCTACTAAATTAGCTGAAGAAATAGTAAATATACTAGATGATTATCATGCTAAATATCTCATTGATGACAAGTGGAACTATGCTTTCAATTTGAAACAGCAGCATCCTTTTCTTATGAATGTAGATCCGCATAAGTTGGCTAATCATGTAGCAATTGATCAAATTGAGTCTTTCATTAAAATTGTTGTGTTATCTTGCACTAACTTTGCAGCATTATCGAAAAGAATGGCACAGTTAGATGTCACCATTCATTATCATTCTGCTGAAAGTATTTTAGATATCACATATAAAGATGTGAATAAAATGGCCGCCCTAGAGCAATCCGGTCTCTCTCTAGAACCGTTTGTTTGCTTTGGAAATGACATGAACGATCTCCCGTTATTTCAAAAAGCTCACCATTCAGTAGTAATCGGTGAATATGAACCTCTTCTTATGATAGCAAAAGATCAAATTTTGGCTGATGAAAAAGTCGAACAAAATATTATATCGAAGCTACAAGAGCTTAGTACCGTATTTGTTTAACAGAGCAATTTTATAATTTACGAGAGGTGAGAGAAAATGATGAATCAGTCCTTGGAGAAAAACCACTTATCCCTGCGCGATGCTGAAAAGAAGGCAGAAGAGCTATTCAGAGCAATCGAAGAAAAAGGCATTCTACGTGGTGGTGTAACGGAAAAACAAATCAATCAAGAAATTTATGAGTTGGCCTTCCATATGTTCGGAATTAAGAAATATTGGCATAAACGCATTGTGCGAGCTGGAAGGAACACCTTATATCCTTATCGTGAAAATCCACCAGATTTAACCGTGTCGGAGGAAGATATTATCTTTCTTGACTTTGGTCCCATCTTTGAGGACTGGGAAGCTGATTTCGGTCGGACATACGTTCTTGGAGAAGATCCAATGAAAATAAAGCTGCGTAATGATCTTGAACAAGCTTGGGAAGAGGGAAAAGCCTTCTTTCAATCCAATCCAACTATTACAGGCAGTGAACTTTTCGCATTTGCTTGTGATCTCGCGAAAAAGTATGGATGGGAATTCGGAAGCCCAATTGCAGGTCACCTCATTGGTGAGTTCCCTCATGAACAAGTTCAAGGAGATGAAGTTGAAAACTATATTCATCCCGATAATCCAGTTCCCATGAGAGAACCTGATAAGAATGGCCAGCCACGAGATTGGATTCTAGAAATACACTTTATTGATCGAAAACTGGAAATCGGTGGTTTCTTCGAGCAGTTATTAACAGTTGAATAGATTGTATAGTTTAGGAAGAATGATAAGAATGACTCTTTATCGAAAAGCAAGCTAAAATATGTAATCACGATACCTCGTTCGATATTAACGAGGTATCGTTCTATGAAATGACTGGTGCTCCACCCAGATAAATATTCACTCTATAACACAGACAACGGTAGACCAGGAAGAGTAGCTGGTCTACCGTTGTGCCGTCATATTCTTCATTTTTTTACAAAACGATAGACGATGTATCCAATCAAAACGATAAAAACAATCCCCCCGACCTGAGATAATGCTCTCATCGGCTCAAAACTTCTTCCCATTATTCTCTCCCCCTCACTTTGCTTCGGCATGTGAATGGTTTCTGTTTGCTTATCCCATGTAATCGTAAGCGTCCATTCATCATCTTCCAAAGCTTCTAGTGGACATTTACTACAGCTTCCTCCAGCACGGATTTGAAGATCATGGTCCAATGTTGCAAGTCCACTGCTTGATAAAGGAAACTTGTCATTGTTCTTGATTTCATATTGAACCCTGCCAACCTTTTCAGGACTTTGTCCTTTGTATGTAATCACGTAACGTTTTGTTCTGTTTTTATCTTCGCTTATCGGCGGGCTAAACTGTAAGACTGCTTCCCAATTTCGACTTTCTCCTCGAAAGACAATGCCATTGTCTTGTTTAGAACAAGATGTGAGAAAAACCAGGCTGATACAGAAGAATAAAATATACAGAAGACTACTTCTACCGACAAAAGGCTGGCAGGTCCCGAATCGAAGCTTAATTTTTTTCTACTAAACATGTGCCCTCCCCATGCATTACTCTCTTCCCTACCTAGAGATAAATAGTTTTAGCAAATAGAAATGGAAACAGTAAAAAGTTAATACTCCCATCATAATCCAAAAACTAACAAAGAACCAGAAGCAGGAAAAAACAGAGCGCCCAATCATACAGCAAGGACCATACTGGAACATCCTTTTTTGCACAAAAAATACCCGTTATTTTAACGGGTAGAAAATGCCTACAAGCGAGTAAATAATAACTGTCGAAAATAAAATAGTCATATGGAAAAGCGAAAAAACAAACAGCGCTTTTGCCCATTTCTCCGGGTCCATCCTTTTATAACCGGCAACGCTTAAGACAAGCCATGCCACACTTAAAAGAAGTGCGACTAGCATAATCCCAACGCTTAAAGAACCAAAAAGAAAACTTACCGCAATTAAAATCACTAAATAAATATTCGTTTGTATATATGTTCGTTTCACACCTTTAACTACTGGAAGCATAGGGATATTTGCCGCCTCATATTCAGTGTGCTTACGAATCGCTATCGCATAAAAGTGCGGCATTTGCCAGATAATCATAATCAAAAAAAGCCCAAGAATTGCAGGGTGCGTTATGTCTGGATGAATAGCAGCCCATCCTATGAGAGGTGGCATGGCTCCAGAAATACTTCCCACCTCAGTATTATAAATCGTTCGACGTTTACTCCACATCGTGTATGGGACTACATAAAAAAACAAACCGAGAAATCCTAAGAATGCCGCTAGCGGGGTGGCTAGTCCCAATACCACTAGTCCAAGAATGCTCATCACGATTCCAAGCCATAATACAGACTTCGGCTTTATTGCACCGGTCACAGTTGGTCTATGCTTGGTTCTCTCCATAACCGCATCAATATCACGATCGTACAAGTTATTAAACGCACCTGCCGCTCCCATTACTAACGTCGAGCCAAGCAACGCAAATATGATTTCGGGAAGTTTAGCAAACAAACTGATCTGATATGTATATAAAGCCAATGTCAATCCTGCAAACATCGGAATCAGGTTTGATTTAATAATCCCGGTTTTAACGGTTTGTGCCAAGATGTTTGCTGCAGTCTGTTTTGATGTGGGTAGAGAGGCTGTTGGAACATTTGTATCTTTCCTTGCAACACTTTTCAACGGTACCATCTTTCCTTTATCTTTATTTTAGATTCACAGGAATTTTCTATACTTCTTAGAATCTATATTCTAAGTGGTATATTAATTGTATATGGTACAATTGTAAAGAAAAGGAGAAGAACTAGCAAGAAACACGACAAATGCTCCTTGAATCAGCTACGGAAACTTTTGCTCAACTTGGTTTTCACGGAGACTCTGGTAATAAACAGCAAAGGCTGCACCCTATATATAGAGTACAGCCTTTGCTATTTATGCTAATTTAAAAATGGCCACTTCTTGTTTCAGGCGTGCAGCAATCGTAGATAACTCTGTAGAGCTGGCTGCAATTTCTTGTACCGTAGCAGACTGTTCTTCAGCTGCTGCCGCAACTTCCTGGGAAGATGCCGCAGCTTCTTCAATAACAAGAGAGATCCCCTGGATAGAAGTGAATACTTCTTGAGAATTCTGCTGTATTTCTTTAAAAATCTCTTGTACTTGTTTTGTATCTTTTTCGGTTTCTTCTACATTTTTTACAATACGACCTAACGCATCTCCGCCCCGCTCTATAATGTGTACCTGATGATGAACCGCTTCTAGGTTCTTCTCCATTGTTTCTATCGTCGTAAATGTTTCGGATTGAATATGGTTAATCAATTCCGTAATTTGTCCAGCAGCTTTACTTGATTCTTCCGCTAACTTTCGTACCTCATCTGCCACAACAGCAAATCCCTTACCGTGTTCCCCAGCACGTGCAGCCTCGATAGCCGCATTTAGTGCCAGAAGATTCGTTTGACTTGAGATGTCTGTAATAACCGTAATAATATTTCCGATTTCTTCTGATCGTTTTCCCAGTTTTTGAATCGAATCTGTAGCAAGCTCTACCGTTTCTGTGACCGTATCTAAATGCTCAACAGCATCACGAATAGCTGTATTTCCCTCATGAGAAAGCGTGGTAGAAGCGCTGGCGTTTTGCAAGGTTTTTAAGGCTTGCTGATTCCCAATTTCCACCTTCTCCTTTGTAGTATTCATTATTTTTAGAATCGTACTGGTTTGATCTGCTTGTTGGGAAGCCCCTTCTGCAACATCGTTAATCGTAGCAGCCACCTGTGCAGAACTCTCCCCTGATTGCTGGGCTGCTTCAGAAAGTTGGAAAGATGTTGCAGATACTTGTTCAGCACTAGCATTAATCGAGGAAACAACCTGACGTAATTTCACTACCATATCGTTAAAATGTGTAGCTAATTCACCGATTTCATCACGATTAGCTACTTGGACAGCTTCTAAACTTAAATCCCCTTCAGACACACGCTTCACGTTTCCTGTGACTAATTTAAGTGGACGAGTAATATTACGAGTCAGCAGTAAGGAAATGGCAAGGCTACTAACAATGGCAACGATCTCTAGAATGATAATTAGCAATTTTCCATTTGTATAAATATCATTTGCTTCTGTAGCTGCTTTATCAGAACCAGCGTTATTCAGTTTAACGAGCGCATCAAGATCGTTTTGCATCGCAGAGAAAGAGGCAGCAGATTGCTCTCTTAGTTGTAAAAACAGATTAGTATCTCCTATTTTTGAATTCATGATCTTTTGATGAATATCTTGATAAGCTGCCCATTCTTTTTTTAGGCCCTCAAAGTTTTTTCGATCTTCATCTAAAAAAATGGTTTTTTCATAACTAGCTAATGTTCCCTCGATTGTAGCCAAGGTTTTGTTCATTTGTTCTGCTAGATTTTTTCTTTCTTCAGGGTTCGTAGAGTCCATAAACTTTAATTCCTGTGTGAGTACATGCTCAGTTAAAAAGTTAATATTATTGATAGAAGCAACTCCAGGCAACCAGCTTGTGTTAATTTCATCGGCTTTTTTGTTAATGTCATTCATTCGAAGCAAGGCGTTTACCCCTAAAAATAAAATGATCAAAAAAATAGCCAGTGAAGATAAAAGTAGTTTTTTCCCAACCGACATTTCCCTTCTCCCTCTCTCTTATGAATTCATTAGTTTGTATTTTCTATATCTTTAGTATAAAGCTTTTTTCCTAAGATAAAAGTACCACAAACGAGGAGGTTAATCTTTATTTTTTATTCGTTTTTTTGTTTTTTTATATTTTCTTAACAATATTTTATAAAATTAAAGACTATTCCTGTACATAGAATAGTCTTTAAGTCATATATTCATTACCAGACATGGGTAGATTTTCAATGAAGAAGTTGCCATAGCTTCTTCAACGTTTCCTCAGTTTCCGACATGTGCACCGTGACGATTAAATCGGGCGCATCACTTACCTGAAATGAGAGATGACCGAGAACGAGTTCTCCTACTTGTGGATGGTGAAGTACCTTTCTTCCTTCCGGTGTATCCAGCACATCATGTCGCAGCCACCATTCTCGAAACTCTTCGCTCTCTTTCGTTAGTTTATCGATCATTTCCGCCCACCATGGCTCATCGATATACCTTCCATAGCCAGCACGAAACTGGGCTAACCGTCTTTGGGCATGTGCCTCCCAATCATCCCCCAGAAGCTTCCTCATGTACGGTGATGTGAACGCTCGCCATAGGGAGTTTCGCTCTAACTCCGACATCGTATTATAGTCTCCAAAAACTTTGCACGCAGCCTGATTCCAGGCTACAAAATCCCACTTAAGATTCGTCACATAAGCCGGATTTGGGTCCTGATGGTTCAAAAATTTTTGTAAAGCTGGACTTACTTTGCTCGGGTTGTCCGTTTTTTCAAAAGGCATTTGCTGCCTAGCTAGCAGGAACAGGTGTCGTCTTTCACTGCTACTCAATTTTAGTACCTTCGCCAATTCCTCTAAAAAATGCGCGGATACATTGATATCCCGCCCCTGTTCCAACCTGGTGTACCAATCTACGCTAACTCTCGCTAACTGCGCTACTTCTTCGCGTCTTAAACCCGCTGTACGCCTCCGACTTCCCGAGGGTAATCCAACCTGTTCAGGAAGAAGCCGGGCACGCCTTGTTTTAAGAAATTCCCCCAACTCTTTATGACGCACCGCATCAGGATTTTTCATTACAACCTCCATGTTGATCTACATAAAAAGCCTAGGAGTAATAATCCTAGGATAAGTCCTTTTCTAGCTACCCTTCTATTCTCATTTTATATTATACCTGCTCCTACTAAATGGACGAAAAAAATCAATCTTCGTAAAAGGACGGTAATAATATGCAAAAGAATTTTACTAGACGGGATATCGAATTCAACGCAGATGGCATCATTCTTCGCGGGTGGCTCTATGTACCCGAATCCAATGGTCATCAAGTTCCTGCCATCGTAATGGCGCATGGTTATTCCGCTGTGAAAGAAATGTATCTTGACCGTTATGCAGAAGTATTTGCCCAAGCTGGGCTTGCAGCGTTAGTTTTTGATTATCGCGGTTTTGGCGCAAGTGATGGCACGCCTCGTCAAGAAGTTAATCCTTGGCAACAAATTGAAGACTATCGTCATGCTATCACATACGCGAGCATGATGCCTGAAGTAGATAAAAATAGAATCGGCGTGTGGGGATCAAGTTATAGTGGAGGACATGTTTTGGTTGTAGCTGCCACAGACCGACGCGTGAAATGTGTAGTTTCTCAAGTACCTACGATCAGCGGTTATCAAAGCGCTCTACGTCGTGTACCTGGGGAAGCAGTAGAAAAATTGTTACATTCATTTGCGGAAGACCGTGTTCGTCGTATGAAAGGCGAGAAGCCCCAAATGCTTTCTGTAATTCCACATGAAGCAGATGGAAACGCGATTTACACGATGCCGGATGCTGTAAAATGGTATTCCGAAGGTGGAGCACTAGCTCCGGGTTGGCGCAATGAAGTGACATTACGTTCTGTAGAGTTTTCAAGATCTTATGAACCTGGTATCTACGTTTCAAGAATCAGTCCAAAGCCGTTACTTATGATCGTTGGCGAAAAAGATTATGTTACGCCTACTGATCTGGCCCTCGGAGCTTATGAAAATGCGTTACAGCCAAAAAGGTTAGTATTGTTGTCAGGCGGACACTTTGATCCGTATCTAAATAATTTTGAACAATCAAGTACAGAAGCCGTCAAATGGTTTAGTCAACATTTGTTGAAGGAATCATTTACAAATTAAAGACTTGTTAAAAAATGTATTGACACAAAAATAATTAGGAGCCATACTATATGTATGACCAACGATCCTAAAATAATAAATGACAGTACCGCTATTCCCTCGCTTGCACAATCCAAGCGCCAGATTGAACGCTATAACCTAGATGTAGATGCACAAGCTATACTCGTCGCGTCTAGGCTAATGGCAGCGGGAGCCAAGCTTGGACATGCTGCGGAGATTCATTTCTCCAGATTCGGTTTATCAACAGGGCGCTATCGTTTACTGGCGGACCTTGAAGATAACGAAGGAGAAGAATTACCCTCGCAATTGGCGGAGCATCTAGGTGTTACACGTGCTACAGTGACGGGTCTTATCGACACGCTTGAGCGAGATGGCCTCGTATCCCGGCGACCAAGTTCACACGATGGCCGTCAGAAATCGGTCATTTTGACGGAGAAAGGGAGAAAGAAGCTCTGTGAAATGGCTCCTGAGCATTTCGCTCGTCTAGAAGCAATGGTGGGCTCACTCAGTATCGAGGAACGTAGTGTATTTCTCGATCTGCTAGGCCGAGTTACACAAGGCATCTCGGCACTTACGGATGAACCAGACAAACCAAAGTAATACATCAGTAAAGAGTGAAACGGGCTAGTAAAGCTAGCCCATTTTCACTCTCATATAGTTAGGAACCTAATTATATGGCGCTAAAAGCAGCTGCTGAACTACTTAAAAGAAGGAGTGAAGAAACAACCAAGATGAACTACCAGAATAATATGGAAGGTATTTGTGACGTCAAAGCTGCTGGTTCTAATTCCAAGAATTTTGTGCTGTGGCGTGAAGTTGTAACCGCCTATGCTGCTCCTGCCATCATGGCAGGGATTGGGGGATTGATCACCGCCGACAAGGGTCTTCAAATAGGAGCATTGACTACGATCGGGGGATCATCGGCCTTGGTAGCCTGGATGATTGGCCTTTGGTTGCGTAGCCGAGGAGGACATAAACAATGGATCACCAGCGCACCTCGCTTGATTGTAGTAGGAATGTTCGCATTGACCGGGGCCTTGTTTGGCCTGTTCGCGGCATGGGTAACATCTGGTTTACTAGAAATTTTTAATCCGAGCAATCACCTGGCCTGGTTCAGTCGTGTCTGGACTGATTTCCCGCTATCCGCAACGATCGCCAGCACGACAGTAACATGGCGATGGCGTCTTACTGTCACAAAAAATTTTTCAGCTACCGGAGGAGATAGAAAATGATTGTTATGATTGGAGCAACAAGTATAATCGGCAGTGCACTTTTGAAACGTTTGATTGATCTTGGCGTACCTGCGCGGGCACTAAGCAGAGAGCCTGAGAAATTACGGAGTCAGATCGAGGATTTAGGTCAGTCGACTATCGAGATCGCAGCCGCTGATGCTTCCGATCCTGAATCGTTGCGTCGTGCGTTTACAGGAGCTACCCAGCTCTTCCTTACAATGTCCAACAGTCCAAGACAGATCGAATTGGAGACTTCGATCATTCGCATTGCCGCCGAAGCTGGAATCGAACATATCGTAAAGATATCCAGTCCTGCCTTTGAGAAGAGTTCTCCAGTGGCAGTGGCGGGTTGGCATGGCGAAATTGAGAAAGCTCTATGCGAATCTGGTCTCACCCACACGGTGTTACGCCCGTATGCGTTTATGCAAAACTTGCTGCGTTTTGCCCCAACGATCGCAACACAAGATGCTTTTTTCGGCTCTATGGGTGATTCACCATGTAACTTTATTGACTGTCGAGATATTGCGGATGTGGCCGCAGAGGTCCTGACTAACCGAGAGGTATCAGGACAAATATATACGCTTACCGGCTCGGAAGTTTTCAGTTATCCTCAAATCGCCAGTAAACTATCCGCTCTGCTTAATCGATCGATACGCTACATAGACATGGACCGCCACGTACTGCTCCGCAGTCTAATCGAGCACGAGCACATGCCTTCTTGGCTCGCGAACCACGTTGTGGAAATTCAAGCCATGTCTACGGTGGTGCCGGAAAGACCTACGGACACGGTAAAGCGCTTGCTCGGTAGAGAGCCTCGCACGCTAGATGCTTTTCTGTATGAATATGTAGAAAGTTTCCGATAGTAGCGGAGTCTACTGACCTTGAGAACTGGTTACTGTAACAAACAGAGGAGTCATTCGATTTCGTAAAGAAAAGAAAATCGAGGTAACGTTGTGTAAAATAGCTGGTAACTCAGACAAAAATATTTGCTTCATAACGTCAACAACGGTACACCGGAAAGGCTATCCAGTGTACCGTTGTTCTGTTATCAGTTTAAAGCTTCTTCACCCTTTTTCAACCTGTTCGATTTTTAGATTAGAAATCTTTGCCTCCTTATATTCATAATCGCTATCGTATAAAAGTGAGGCATTTGCGAGAATTTCATTCCCACCCTTTGCGTTCAAGTAAACGTTGAATATGCGCTAAATGGTGTTTGCCATGCCAAGCATAAATACCGATATTTCTTTCAACTGTTATAACACCTGAATCTGGATGTATAAATTCTTTTTTCAAATCCGATTCTGTTAAATTTGATAAAAGTGCTGCCCACTTAGTATGTAAAGCTTCAATTAATTTCAGGGATATTGCTACTGGCAATTTTGAATCGGACAGTTCTGCCCATAGCCCTTCATCGTATGGTTTGATTGTTGGTCGATTTTCTGTCAAAGCTAGCTTAAATCGGATATAAGCATTCATATGACTGTCTGCAACGTGATGAACGACTTGCCGAATCGTCCACCCACCATCTCTATAAGGCGTATCTAATTGTACATCACCTAAACCCTCTACTATGTTATGAAGCTCTGTTGGTAAAACACAAATTTCTTCAATCCACTTATTAACTTGTGTAAAACTAATTTCTTCATCACACCGAAATTGTCCAATCGGGAACTTTACATTCATTCTGCCTTACCTCCTTTTTCTTCAAATATATGATTGGATTTTATCACTCTTTCATTGGCAGTACGTAACGGACATCCCTTCAATCGATCATTGCTTTTTGCATCCTATCGACACGCTGAGGGATGAAGTCCGCCCACTGGACTTACTGTACGCACAGTGTCCTCTTCAAATTTCTTTATTTTTGCATCATCCATCCTAGCTGTTTTTTCGGATTTTTGTCACTCCAGAGTTCCGTCATCACGGTAAAATATACTTCAAGTTCATCCTTCGTTGGATAATCGGGATTATCCTTAGGTAACTTACGACCTTGCCAGTACTTTTTACCGAGAATTTCCTTATTTCATTACTGAATACTTATTTTCGAATAAGGCTCTCTTTATTTGTGAATTGAAATTTGAGTCTCGTAAAATACCATCAACGCCCACAGAGCCATTTCTTTTCTTAAACTCATGAATTGTGGTATTTACTATATTCTTAGCTTCCACAAATGACCTTATAACGAGTTCTTCATCTTTTTTCAAGTAGTCAATTATTTTCTTTGCATCTTTTTCTATATCTTTTGAGTTCAATTCATATAACTTAGACTGACCTGATAAAATGAACCTTGCCACCATAATTACATAATAACGAATCTTGTAATCATGGTATTTTAGAACTTTTTTATTCTGTAATTCAACAAATTTTGCAAGCAAGTAATTTGATAAATAATATATTTCGGGTTTGTGATCTTCCTGAAATAATCGTTCACGGCGATTTCTTAGAATATTTGCAGGATTGTTATTGTAAACAACATGCGGATCTAAGAAATATACGCTTGTTACCGCTCTGATTAAACTATGTAGGTTTACCTGCTGATAACTGAGCAAGGTTTTTTCCTGAAAATTCAATTCTCCTGATCGCCTTTCGTAGTGCAATGAAATGGGCATTTCACGAGAATAGGTATCAAATAGTGTCTGCAATCGTTTATGGTATTTTTCCAGTGCTATAAAAGCTTCTTCTGGAACAGGCGTTTGTCGATTTGTAGCTCGTACAATCATCGAGATTAAATCTGGATCAGTTGTATGAATTATTTTCACAGGAATTAGAACTTCACTAATTGTTTCTTTAGCATTAAAAACCTCATTGCTTGTCTGGCACCCATTTACAATTTGGAAATCACGCATTTCAAATGCGTTCGATCCAAGTGACTTTAAATGCTTAGCAACAATTGTAACACCGTTATTTAATAGAATGAATTTGGCTTTCAGATCTTTATCCGTTAATGTTTCGCAGATTTCTTTATTGACGTTGTTATTTGGTCCTTGATAGTCACGAACATTTTCATAGAATAGCCTTCGCCTCAAATTACCTTGAGAATCTGTAATGATTTTTAAATATTCATTGCATGGCAAGTATCCAAGGTATGATTGTTCTACTTGTTCAATTTTATCTAACGATAAGGTGTTTTTAAATAGAATGTTCACTTCTACTCTGTTTTCCACTTCACTATATGATTCAATTACATGTTCACCACCAAGTAGATGAATACTAATTGTCTTGACATCTGGAGATATTGTTGTAAATTTCTTCTCCTGAGAAGATACTAAATTAATAATAAATTCATCTTCACATGGTCTTGCCGCAGTCGCGAAGTATATAAAGACTTCAGGACTGGTTTTTCTTAAGTATTTTGAGTTTGAGTATTTCATTATCTCCTCGTAGATCTCGATTGCGTTCCCTATTGATTCATTATTTTTAGGCAGCATAGTTCTATCACCGAAGAAATTCTGAGCAGCTTCAATAGTCTTAAGTATTTTCCCACTATCATATGACTCTTCTGTTTTTGTTTGAATAAACAAGATTTTCACATCTAGTACTTTTGACTTTGAGTATAATTCAATATCAGCTTTATTGAGTACCAAATTATCATTAATGATAAATGCTATCCCATCAATTCCGAATGTTGACCCGTGATCAACATTAATCCTTTCAAGATCACTGACATCGGTGAATGCTTCAGGGTGCATTTTTGAAACAAGAACGTAATTTACAAGGTATTCATAAGCTTTGCTTTCTGCAAAATCGCTAAAAGAATTCTTTATACAGAATTCTTTTACCATACCACTCAGAATTTTGTTAAGTGCCACTCTGCTATTCCTCCACTTATGGATTTGAATAATTTGGGATATTATTGTCTTTAAAGTCCTTTAATAAATCCTTAAATGGTATTATAAATCATTTTCTGAGCGTCTGCTCTAAAAATATATTGAAATATTCAGTACACTCCCAAATAAATTAGAAAACAGGCTTTTAACCGCGTGTATGTGGTTTGGTAATTTATAATATAGTTCATTTTTCCTTGTCCATTTTACCCGATACAACAGTATATGGAACTCTCAGCTCAAACCTTTCCTTTACCATCACTTGTGATACGGTTCACCACAATTAATCTCAAAATATTTTTGTTACGCAGTTTTCGACTTATTCAACAATCTACTCCTATTCCACTTCCTCAGCCTCCTTTTATCCCCCTTCTCAATTTCAGATATTCTTTTTCTTTTAATAATAAAAACACCCCTTTAGATAATCAGATCTAAAGGGGTGAAGCAGTGCTACTTTATTTCAAATCTATAAAAGTCTTTTTCACACGTACTATTCTTTACTCAACCGTCACTGATTTCGCCAAGTTGCGTGGTTTATCGACATCACAACCACGGTGCAGTGCCGCATAATACGAAATCAACTGCAATGGAATAACCGATACAAGCGGCGTCAGCATCTCATGCACAGCCGGAAGCACGAAACGGTCGCCTTCCTCCTCCATACCTGCCATACTAATCAAGCACGGATTCGCGCCGCGTGCCACTACTTCCTTCACATTGCCACGAATATTTAAGCTTACACTTTCCTGAGTCGCCAGCGCCACAACAGGCGTGTCAGTCTCAATCAACGCGATCGGGCCGTGCTTCAGCTCGCCACCTGCGAACCCTTCCGCCTGAATGTAAGAGATCTCTTTCAGCTTCAGTGCGCCTTCCAGACATACATAATAGTCTACGCCTCGACCAAGGAAGAATGCATTACGATGCGTACCAAGGAACTCATCCGCGATCTTCTTCATCTCATCCTTGCTATCACACAACGTCTCAATCGCACTCGCTACGATGCCCATTTCCTGCATCAGATCAAAGCCAATATCAAGACCTTTTGCTTTTGCCGTATCCGCTGCGAGAATCGCCAGCACCGCAATCTGTGCGATGTATGCTTTCGTCGATGCAACCGCAATCTCTGGACCTGCATACAGCGCCAGCGTGTAATCCGCTTCACGCGACAGGGTAGAGCCCGGTACATTCGTCAGTGTGAGTGCTTTATGACCCATCTCTTTCACTTTTACAAGTACAGCGCGGCTGTCAGCAGTCTCACCACTCTGCGAGATAAAGATAAACAGCGGTTTTGCGCTTAGAAGCGGCATATTGTAGCCGAACTCGCTCGCAATGTGTACTTCTACCGGAATCCCAGCCATTTTCTCAATGAACTGCTTCCCTACAAGCCCTGCATGATAACTTGTTCCGCAGGCTACAATATAGATACGATCTGTTTCTTGCATCGCACGACGAATATCGTCAGCAAGCTTCAGGTTGCCATTTTCTTGCTGATACTTCTGAATGATGTTACGAATCACGAACGGCTGCTCGTCGATTTCTTTGAGCATGTAGTGTGGGTATGTACCCTTTTCGATATCACTCGCATCGATTTCAGCCGTGAACGGCTCACGGGTAATTACATTCCCTTCCAGGTCTTTAATGGTTACACTGTCTTTTTTCAGAATCACCATTTCTTGATCCATCAGTTCAAGGAATTGGTCAGTTACTTGTAACATCGCCATCGCGTCACTCGCGACTACGTTACAATCTGAACCAAGCCCAACCAGAAGTGGACTTTTGTTTTTCGCTACATAGATGACATGCGGGTTCTCCTGGTCAATCAATGCCAGCGCATACGAACCTTTCAGCTCTTGCAGCGTTTTGCGGAAGGCCTCTTCTACAGGCAGACCTGTCTCAACGAACTTCTCGATAAGCTGCACAATTACTTCTGTATCCGTATCGCTTACGAAAGAAAGGCCAGATAACAAGCTGCGTTTCACTTGTTCATAGTTCTCAATCACACCATTATGCACAAGGGTAAAACGTGCTGAACGGCTCTGGTGTGGATGGGCATTCACACGGTTCGGAATGCCATGTGTCGCCCAGCGTGTATGACCGATCCCCACTGTTGCTTTTGTCTGTTCATCTACGATCTCACGAAGTGCTGCGATGCGTCCTTTTTCTTTAAATACTTGCACACCCTCATCGTTGACAACCGCGATCCCGGCTGAATCATAGCCACGGTATTCGAGCTTTTCTAAGCCTCGCAGCAAAATTTCTTTCGTATCTTGACTGCCAACATATCCTACGATTCCACACATAATTCGTATATTCCCCTCTCACTTGTACAAAGAAGACATCGGCTGCTTCCATCAGAAACAAGACAGAGCAAAACCCCGCCTCTCATCGTCCCGTATTCAACTATCGTATAGACTGTACCCACTTATCGGTTTTGGCACCGAAATGGGTCGACCATACTGTCCGTTTGTCCGTTCAGTCTCCTGAGCGTTTTGTCAGACAGCCCTGCGGCGTCGGTCGTTCACCGGGAGGCATCCGCCGAATCATTCGATAAACCTCCACCTCGTCAACCGCTTCTCTTTTCCCCGTCCGTGAAGCGGTCCTGGCGCTTTCTTATTCATTATCATATGCAACTAAGCTTGCTTATGGTTTCCTTCTCCTTCCACCCCCTTCTTCAATATTGATACCATACCATAAACGTTCTAAGTCAACAATAGAAAAAATAAGGATGCGCAAGAAGTCCCTGCACACCCTGATTTCATCTATATTTATGCAAGTTCTTTTTCTACTACACTCACGATATGATCGACGTACTGTTTAAGCTCCTCTTCATCAGGACCTTCCGCCATCACGCGAACAATCGGTTCGGTTCCAGACGGACGAACGAGCACACGTCCATTTGTTCCGAGCTTCTCTTCAATCGCTTGCACAGCCGTTTGAATCTCGATATTGCCTGTGAGTTTGGATTTATCGGCTACCCGCACATTGATGAGAATCTGTGGGAACTGGCGCATCGTTTCTGCCGCAATTTCAGACAGCGGCTTCTTCAATTCTGCCACAACATCAAGCAGTTGCAGCCCACTCAGCAGACCGTCGCCTGTCGTGTTGTAATCAAGGAAAATAATATGACCGGACTGCTCTCCACCAAGGTTGTAGCCGCCACGACGCATCTCTTCCATCACATAACGGTCACCAACAGCAGTCTGGCGCGTTTCGACGCCTGCCGCTTCGAGCGCTTTGTAGAATCCGATATTGCTCATCACAGTTGAAACAACTGTATCGTTTTTCAGTTTGCCACGGCGCTTCCATGACATCCCACAGATCGCCATAATGAAGTCACCGTCTACGAGCTGGCCTTTCTCATCTACGGCAATCAGACGATCCGCATCACCGTCAAACGCCAGGCCAAGAATGGCTCCCTGTTCCACGACTGTTTTTTGCAGGATTTCCGGGTGAGTCGATCCGCAGCTTTCATTAATGTTCAATCCGTCCGGGTTGCAAGCAATCGTTACGACATCCGCTTCCATATCGGCAAACAACTGGGCTGCCAGTGCAGATGCGGCACCGTTCGCACAGTCTACAACGATTTTCAGACCGTCAAAACGGTGTGTAACGGTACTTTTGAGGAACTGCAAGTATTTCTGTGCTCCCTCTTTATAACTGAGGACCGTGCCAATGTCGCCGCCAATTGGGCGCGGCAGTTCATCTGTCTCGGCATCAAGCAGGCGCTCGATCTCCGCTTCTTTCTCGTCAAGCAACTTGAACCCATCGCCACCGAAAAATTTAATGCCGTTATCCTGCACTGGATTGTGCGATGCAGAAATCATAATTCCTGCATCAGCTTCCAGCGTGCGCGTTAAATAGGCTACGCCTGGTGTAGAAATAACGCCTAAGCGCATAACCTCTGCGCCGATCGATTGAAGGCCTGCGATCAGTGCGCGCTCCAGCATCGGGCCCGAGATACGTGTATCTCGCCCTACAACTACTTTTGGACGCTCGTTCTTGCTATTCTGCGTTACAACGTATCCGCCCAAACGACCTAATTTAAATGCGAGTTCCGGTGTTAATTGTGTATTGGCAACCCCGCGTATACCATCTGTTCCGAAATACTTACCCATACCTTTACCCTCTCCTCTCACGACTTCGAAGCCCGGTCACGAATGATGACCGTCGCCTGTAGATTGGCCGTGTCACTCGCGAGTGACACGCCAGACGGAAGATTAACCTGCACCGAAGCGGTATATTGGCCCGGTGGTTTATTACTCATATCGACAGAAGCAGACAATTGAGACTGCTCCACTTGATCGATGGCTTCTTTTGTTCCGATAACGTTAAAGTGGACGCGGCCTGATTCTGGCTTTACGATCTCAGATGTCTGGCTGTCCGTCACACCGTTTACATACACTGGAATTTCTAGTGACTTACTTACTTGTTGTTCGGAAGCCGTCGGTGTTGTTGCTGGTGGCTTCTCTTGCTTGATACTTTCTTTTCCTGCTTTAACCGTCACAACTACGGTCACACTCGGGCTGTCAACACGCGTGACGCCTTTTGGAAGGGGAAGCGGTACCTGAACCGTTTTGGATTCCGTTATTCCATCCACATTCACAGCCGGAACCGGATAGGAAGACAGATGATCCAGCACTTCTTGCGTACCATAGACAGTCACTTCTTTTGGACGCACGTCAAGACCCGTTACCCCATAACCATCTGCAGGTTTTCCTGTAAAACTCACCTGAAGTGGTACTTGCTTGGATGGTTGTATCGTAAGCGGAACTTGCACATCTACAGACGATGGTGAAGTTCTCGCTGACTCGATTGGCTGTCCCCGGCGATCAAGAACACGGATCGGTACAGAAGAGTTCACGGTTTCCGTTGCATCTTCTATATTGACTACAGCTTGTACGAGTCCAATGTTTTTCACTTGGCTTTCCGGCACAGTTACCGTTACGGTACGTGGATTCACGACTACGTTTCCTACTTTAACCACGTCGGATGACTGTCCAACAACCGCTACACGTACATCTTTTTGAACCTTTTTGATTCGCTCAATTGTAACGGTGACGACGCTTGGCGTTACCACGACGTCAAGGCCAGGCGGAAGCCCTTCATACTGAACCGGAACTTCGTAGCGGCCACTCTCATACTTACTCAGATCCACATAGAAGTCAAATTTCTCCCTAGAAAGCAAGGAAGATAAAGCTAGAATATCACGATTCCCTTTTAGCTCTACCTGGACCGTATCAGGAATATGGACAATGAATTTGCGATCATCGTAACGCGCCTCAAGCTTGACGGGTGTTACTTGCGAGGTCACCTGAGGCTGTCCCACTACGGCTCCATTCGATGATGTGGAACTGTTTGTCACAATCATCCAGAGCAGAATGGCCATCACAAGCGACATAACTTTGACAAATGAGTTGTTACTCAACCATCTATCCATTGCTTTTCACCTTCCGCTGCCAGAGGGATGATGATGGCTTCGTCGGTTTGACCAAGCGCTCAACAAGGAATTCTGTCAGTGTCTCTGGCGTATAATCCCGTGTCAATTCCCCATTGCAGGCAATCGACACCTGTCCAGTCTCTTCTGATACGACCAGCGCCATTCCATCTGAGACTTCACTAAGTCCAATCGCGGCACGATGTCTTGTTCCAAGCTCCTTGGAGATGGTCGGATTCTCCGACAGAGGCAAATAACAGCCAGCCGCCATAACCATGTCCTTACGCATGATCACTGCTCCATCATGAAGCGGTGTGTTTGGAATAAAAATGTTGATGAGAAGCTCAGAGCTGCTCTGTGCGGTGAGACTAATGCCCGTTTCGATATAATCCGACAATCCCGTCTCACGTTCAATAACAATAAGCGCTCCAATCCGGCGTTTTGCCATATAAAACATCGATTTAACGATTCCTTCAATCGTATCAATCGCTGCCTTATCCTCAGGATTAGAACTGCGGGTAAAGATTGACCCACGTCCAATCTGTTCAAGCGCCCGACGCAACTCCGGCTGAAAGATGACCAGGATGGAAAACATTCCATATGTAAGGGCCTGATTCATCAGCCAGTTCAGCGTTCGCAGGTGTAAATATGAACTAGCCAGCAAGAGAATAATGACCACCAGAATTCCCTTGAACAATTGCAGAGCACGTGTGCCCCGAAGGAGCAGAACAAGCTTGTAAATAATGTAAGAAACAATCAGAATATCAATCGCATTCGTGATGTAGCTAAGAATATTCCCGGTAAACCCTTCCACTCGTACACTCCTCCTTTAGTAGGATGGGAGGTTGAATGCCTTTCTGGCACTCTTCATTACCCAGTATAGCTGTTTTTGTATATACACGCAAAAAAGACACGACATCGCCGCGCCTTCTTCCTCTTTATATTTTAACGGTTTACCAGAGAATTGAAAACCTTTTTTACACTGTACCAGACCCATTCCAGTACCTCATGAATCTCTTCTACCTCACCTGAGATATGAGAGGTGGAAGCCATATATACTTGCCCATCAATCGCGACTACATTGCCCTTTACTTCCCCATCTACACGAATGTTTCCATTCCGGACAACAATATCTCCTTCTACTGTCTTGCCTGCTGGTACAATGACCGTATGCTTGGATTCATCCACCTGAAGATTCTGAGCCTGTGCCGCCGACATCTCAAAGCGGCCCGCTCCCTGTGTCCATGCCGACATCGTGCTGCCAGCCATCAAAACGATGAAAAGGGAAGCAGCGACCAGGAGAGGATGGCGCTTAAACTGCTGAGTCCAACGGGTTCTGCGACGCTCTTGCGGGAGGGCCGACATGACTCGTTCTGTAAATCCCTCCGGTGCTCTTGTGTGAGACAGGCTCTGGACGAATACAAGCGTCCGTTTCAATTCTTGAAAATGCTGCTTGCACGCCTGGCAGGAAGCAAGGTGGACACGTAGCTGCATCTCTTCTTCTTTAGTTGCATCGCAGTCGAGATACTGATGCATAAGGCGCACAAAATAACGGCAGTCCATACGTATTTCTCCTTTCATTCGCGCTACATGAACCGAAGCTTTTTGCGCAAGGCTTCCCTACCGCGATGAATTCTTGTTTTAATCGTCGAGATTGGCAGCTGTACCACATTGCTAATCTCCTGCAAACTCAAATCTTCAATGTATCGCAACAGCATAACAGCTCGGTATTTCGGATTTAGGCCCATAATGGCACCCTGTACCTCGTCCTGCAATTCGTCGGTAAGCACTTCTTCCTCCGGGCTCTTGCCCGGGTCGGCCAGCCGTTCATGCCATTCCATGCCTTCTGAACCGGTAATTTCCGCATCGAGCGACAGATTAGGCTTCCGCTTACGAATTGCATCAATACTTAAGTTAGAAGCAATCCGGTAAATCCAGGTCGAGAATTTATACTGTGGGTCATAACTTTCGAGGTTAGAATACACACGCAAAAACGTCTCCTGGGCGACATCTTCCGCTTCCTGCCGATTGCCAAGCATCCGATACGAAACATGATATACCCTGTCTTTGTAAAGGTTGACGAGTTCAGCAAATGCCTCCCTGTCTCCCTGCTTTGCGCGCTTGATCATCCCCTGCTCGGTGCTGTCCAATTGGTCCACATCCTAATCTATTCCTATCTAAATTTACGTGTGAATTGACGTTTGGTTTCAAAAAAATGAACGAGAATGCTCCAGGCACCCTCGTCTATGTTTCATGTTGTTATTCCTATTATAGTAGCTTCTCCCCAAATACGGAACCCATGAGCCCAACTGCCACACGCGCTGTCTGATTCATTCGATCCAAAATCGGATTCACTTCTACAAATTCGGCACTTGTCAGTACACCTGCTTCCGCCAGTATTTCCATAGCAAGATGACTTTCCCGATAATTAATTCCCCCAATAACAGGAGTCCCGACACCCGGACAATCATGAGGGTCAAGCCCATCAAGGTCTAGACTAAGATGAACGCCATCGGTTCTGGCCGTTACGATTTGGAGCGCTTCTTCCATTACACGTGCCATGCCCAAACGGTCGATCTCATGCATGGTGAATACTTTGATTCCCCGCTCTTGAATGAATCGTTTCTCTCCCGGATCAAGGGCGCGGGCTCCAATCAGCACAACATTCTCAGGCATAAGTTTCTGATCGATTCCACCGATTTCTGTTAATCGTTCGTGACCGTATCCCAGGCTAACTGCTAACGACATACCGTGAATGTTACCAGATGGTGACGTATCAGCTGTATTCATATCCCCATGTGCGTCGAACCAGATCACACCCGTATTTGGACGATGCTGCAATACGCCTGCAATTGTTCCAATCGCAATGCTATGATCTCCACCGATAACAAGCGGAAAACGACCCTTTCCCATCTGAAAGGATACAGCTTCGCATAGTTCCTGGTTCACACGCGCGATTTCATCTAAATATTTCAAATGTGTTCCGGGTGTAGCCTGCTGCTTTGGCCGCTGCACAATTATATCGCCTTCATCATGAACCACATAGCCAAGTGCCTCCAGACGGGCCTCGATCCCCGCATACCGGATCGCACTCGGCCCCATATCGACTCCCCTGCGATCTGCACCCAGATCCATCGGAACTCCAATCAATGAAACGTTTGGATTAAGTGTCGGATTCATCGCTGTACACCACCCTTTTCGTCGGCTATCTTATTGTAATGCGTATGTAAGCGCTAATGAAACTTGACAGATTAATGAATGGTTATGCGTAATTTCAGCAAGCCTGTACAGATGATATGAGCACCATTCATTTTATTGAAAATTTTACAATATATACCTCGTATATATTGTATACCAGCACAAAATGGAGGTCTGTTTATGAAATATACAAAGAAAATAGTTACTGCATTACTTGCAGGAAGTTTCCTTTCGACCACCCCTGTTTTTGCCGCTACGCTTCCAGCAACGTCCGTCACTACATCTCCTTCATCCTCTACATTACAAAAAAACATCCAAGAATCCCTGCAAACATTGTATACACTCGTTCCTGAGTTACGAGACTTTCAATTGAAAGAAAGCAATACATATCAAAGGAATCAAACTTCATTTCAAGTGTTGAGCTATGCAGGAAAAGCTGAGAAAGCAAATGCGACAGTCGTATTTAATCTAGACACTGGAGAACTGTACCGTTTTACGATCACACATCCTGACTGGGCTTCTAAAAACAATCCCTCTATTTCTCTCGTGAAAGCAACAGCAACTGAATTTCTAAACAAGATGCTAGGTGAAAAAGAAGCCGAACACTATCAATTTGATGACGGCGTTGGTTTTATGAGTTCAGGGGGAATGGAAGACGGTAAAGAAGTCGTGTTTACCGAAGCGTTTGCTCAATTTAGTCCACTCATACATGGAATCCCATTGGAGTCAAGCTATGACATTAGGATGAGTGTGAATGCAGCAGGTCGTGTCACCTCATTCAGTAATGAGAACAAAAAAATAAATACAGACCTGTTCCCAGACCCAAGACAGGCAATCTCGAAAGCACAAGCAGAGGAATTATTCCTTGCCTCACTGAAGCCGGAGCTTATATACGATGAAAAACAACCGACTGCAATAAAAAATTTGGGGGACAGGGAAGGCGAACATCCCGTATTAAAATACGTTATGGGAAATCCCTCTACTATCAATGCTATAACAGGCACATCGACAACATCGGATGTCCCTCAGGAGCAATGGAACAGAAAAATGTATACCGTAATACCAAAAGGTCAGACGTTAACAGTTAGGAATGAACAGGAAGCAGCTCAGATACTGAAAAGCGAACTCGGTATGGATGTGTCCGGGCTTTCTCTATCCAAGAATAAATATGACAATCCATATAATCAGAGAGCTTTGCAAAGCTACACATGGAGTAAAAAAGATGATCATACCGAAGAATATGTTGTACAGGTAGATGCTCCCGCCAACCGGGTATTGGCTATGGGTATGCATAGACAAGGGGAAATCGATCAAAGTAAGCCTGTTACAAAAAAAATCACAAAAGAAGAAGCTGAACAAATCGCAGTCAAAACGCTGGAAAAATATCTCCCTACCTCTGTAAAAGAAGTACAAGTAAGCGAAGTATTTAGTATAGGTGAAGATTATATCC
>NZ_AP017312.1:135000-172500 GCF_002355375.1 Aneurinibacillus soli
GCTGCTCTAACAATTTGTATAACCGGTCATTTGCCATCCTTCTTCGTTCTGGAACGAGCATAGCCAAAACCCACTCATACAGCCTTATCCCCAGCTTCATACCTATTGCACCCGAGAGAATAATCATACTTAATTCTAGGATTCCGTGTGGAAGGATTCCACCAATTAAAACCTTGCTCGCACTGATTCCTTTTGAAGAGATAGTTTTTAGAAGAAAACCCAGGATCGCTCCATTCATAAGCAAAGTAAATGCCGGATAAATACCAAAGAAAAAAATCCCCAATCCGATCATCATCATTGCTACCATGACATTATTTCTAAAGATCAACCAAAAAATATCCGCACCCGTTTGTTCCTGCTTCGCACTTTTTAGGATACCGTCAATCATCCGCTTTAATGTTTCCGCAAATTGATCTGCACTTATATAACCGATTGCTCCACCCATCACCATCAGAAGGGCGGCAATCCCTATATAGCGCCGATTCTCCTGCAGTATATAACTTAAACGCTTTACCATCCGATGCTTCCCTTCCTTCAAATCTTTTCTTTAACTTGATCATATCACACTATCCCTTTTCTCTTTTCATTTCATACCGGCATATCCTGATCTTGTCCGCATACATATATAGTGGACAAAGCCTAACAGGGGGGTGTGACCGTTGTTCTGGATTGTAAACGCCAGACGGATTAAGCAATACCTTATTATTTTTACCGCTGCCCTTTTTGCGCTCGGCATTGCCTGGGCAGAGCGCGAAAACATCACGGTACTTGCGAGCGGAGGAAAATCAGGGCCGAACGCTGTGTACAAAGT
Organism: Aneurinibacillus soli; assembly: GCF_002355375.1. Classification (GTDB taxonomy): domain Bacteria; phylum Bacillota; class Bacilli; order Aneurinibacillales; family Aneurinibacillaceae; genus Aneurinibacillus; species Aneurinibacillus soli. The sequence continues at coordinate 135,812 of NZ_AP017312.1, forward strand.
TGATACGAAAGAAAAAAAACTCGCTCTCACCTTTGATATCAGCTGGGGAGAAGAGCGAACCGGCCCCATTCTGGATATCCTAGAGAAGAAAGGTGTCAAAAAGGCAACATTCTTCCTTTCCTCTCCATGGAGCCAGAGTCATCCGGACGTCGTAAAGCGCATCAAGGATATGGGATATGAAATCGGTTCCCATGGGCATAAGCACGTAAACTACAGTAGCCTGAGCGATGAAGAAATCCAGGCGCAGATTGGTAAAGCACACGGCATCCTGAAAGACCTCACTGGCACCGCTCCTAACCTGATCCGCACGCCAAACGGAGATTTTGACAAGCGTGTCCTCCGTATTGCGAACAACATGGGCTATACTGTGATTCAATGGGACACTGATTCTAGAGATTGGATGAATCCAGGGACTGAACAAATCGTTACAAACGTGATCAAAAAAGCACATCCAGGTGACATCATTCTCATGCATGCCAGTGATACATGTAAGCAGACTCATCTGGCACTTCCAACAGTGATCGATAAACTGCGCAGCGAAGGATACGAGTTCTTATCCGTCTCCGAGCTGCTCGCCGGCACAAAGGTCCAGACCAAAGAAGTACAATAACCATATGCATGTACCAAAAAGCCCGGCAATTCCGGGCTTTTTTGGTTTCGATATAAGGTCCATGCAGTTACATAATTAGACTGTATATTACACAACAGCAGTAAGTTAGCGTTATCCCCCTGCTCTCCCTTCAAGTAGAATCGCTTCCAGTTCCTCCACAGGATAAACGACCGTCCGCTTTCGTATGCTAAGTCATAAACCGACATCTTAACGAAAGGCGGTTACAACTATGACTCGGTCATTCAAACCTATCCGGTACGTACTAACATCTATGCTTGCCCTGTCGCTGTTCACCACAGGTTGTGGCGGTGGAAGCCCCGAGAAGTCTTCTTCCACATCAGGCAACTACAATGAAACAAAACAGATGGTGGTCGATATTCTTAAAACAAAAGAAGCGCAGAAGGCTATTAAAGAATCTTCTGGCGGCAGTGGGAAGATGAGCATCCAGAGTACCGGCGATCCAAAAGCAATGGAAGACCATCTTAAAACTCAGACCCATGAAATGATGCAAGACCCGAAATTCGCGGCAGCACTCGCAAAAGCGATGCAGGAAGAAAACAAAAAACTACTCAAAAACTTAATGAAGGACCCGGAATACCAAAAAATGATGCTTAGCATCATGAAAGACCCCGAGCATCAAAAAACAGTAACCCAGAGCATGCAAAGCCCGGCTTATCGCCAACAAACGATGACCATTATGAAAGAAGCCCTACAAAGTCCAATGTTCCGTATGGAGATGGTTACACTCATGCAAAAAGCACAGGAACAACTCATGAAGCCTGAAACAAAGGGCAAGGAACAAAAAGGGGGCCAGCAGGGGGGCCAACAAAAAGGCGGCGGCAAGGGTGGTGGTGGTGGCGGAAAATAAGCCGCTCCTACCTGGAATCAAATAAAAAACGGAAGGGGGCAGACTGCCTCACTTCCGTTTTTGCATTACGAACGTACAGGTGTCTTCTCGACAACTTTACGCGCCAGATCCATATATATCGTACCGATCAGCTCATTCTCCTGGTAGACCGAAGGCGCATAGCGCTCTTCGTCCCGCATTGGTTCTGGCTGACCGAGTGGAATTTGTGCCAGCGTCTCAGTTCCAAGCTCTTCTGACAGCTTCTCACCACCACCGCTTCCGAAGATCGGATCATGCTTACCGTCCTGGGTAATGTAGTACGACATGTTCTCTACTACACCGAGAATTTCATGATTCGTCTTAATCGCCATCGCACCTGCACGCGATGCTACAAAGGCAGCAGTTGGATGCGGCGTCGTCACGATGATCTCTTTGCTCTGCGGGATCATCTGATGAATGTCAAGCGCGACATCCCCTGTTCCTGGCGGCAAGTCAAGAATCATGTAATCAAGTTCATCCCAGTGAATTTCACTGAAGAAGTTTCGAATCATCTTGCCAAGCATAGGGCCGCGCCAAATAATTGGAGAGTTATCCTCTACAAAGAAGCCCATGGAAATCACTTTGACACCGAGACGCTGAACCGGCAGAACCATGTTGTTAATTACAACTGGACGCTGAGTAATTCCCATCATATCTGGAACACTAAAGCCATAAATGTCTGCGTCGATAATGCCGACTTTCTTACCAAGGCGGGCAAGTGCCACAGCGAGATTGACTGTTACGGTTGATTTACCTACCCCACCCTTACCGCTTGTCACGGCAATAAACTGTGTTTTAGACTCTGGACCAAGCAGTGGAGAGAGTTGGTTTAGACCTGCTCCATGTCCCTGTACCGTGCCATTCTGCGCTGCCTGTGCTGGGCTTTCGCCACGGATCAGTGCTGCTACACGCGCACGTTCTTCATCTGTCATCGCACCAAAACGCAGATCTACCTCAGATGCACCAAGCGCTTTAATGGCATTTACGACGTCTTCCTGAATCTTTACTTTCAACGGACAGCCCTGAATAGTCAGAACAACCTCAAGCGCTACCCGATCGTTATCAATCTGTATGTTGCGCACCATGCCGAGTTCTACCACACTGCGGTGAAGCTCCGGGTCTTCTACTCCCTTGAGCGCCTCAAGAACTTTATCTTCTGTAATCACTTTTATTCACCTCTTCACCATACGTTGCCATCATTATACCATTGACACCGCCTGCTTCCAAACTCATTGTACGTCCGGAACTCTCTCCCCTGAGCTGTATCGAAGTATACCCTGATAAATCGCGTTGGCCATCTGCTTCTGATACTGGTTTGTATTCATTAGCTGAGCTTCTTTATCATTAGAGAGAAAGCCCACTTCCACAAGCACAGCCGGACGCTCGAGCATACGCAAAATATAAATATCATCTGTTTGTTTAGCAGCCCGGTTTGTATTTTGTAGCACCCGTTTAATTTCTTCCTGAACAAGTGCCGCGATTTGTCCCGACTCCTTCACGCGCGGTGCGTAGAACGTCTGCGCTCCTGTCCATTGCTTGGACGGAATCGCATTTAAGTGAATGCTAATTAGCATATCCGCATTTTGTTCATTCACCATCTGCACACGTTTCTTCAAGTCTTCTACTTTTCTCCGGCTCCAGCCTTTTGTATCCGATTCAGCTAGATCATAATCTCCATCTCGCGTCATGACGACAACAGCCCCCGCCTGCTGGAGAAAATCCCGTAGATACATGCTAAGTGGCAGAGTCACATTCTTCTCTACAACTCCACCGGAACTACTCGCCCCTCCATCCGGACCTCCATGTCCCGCATCAATAACAATGACCTTGCCTGATAGCGGCAGAGACCAGCCTGACCAAGAACGATCCGTCGGCATGTTATAGGCGAACAGGGCAATCAGCAGCATGCAGGCTGTGATCCAGAGCAACGCTTTTCGCTTCATGTCTCCCCCTCTTCCTCTCCATCTTCTCCTTACAGCATATGTACAACCTCCCTCCTCATATGACACAGAAAAAGACAGGCCCTTATTGGACCTGCCCGATGCATGTTTACGGTTTATAACAATCGTAATTTGCGCTGTTTCCTGCCGTATGCAAGGCCATGCTGAAACCATCGACCCGCCAGATCTTCCGCGAGAACGGAAATCGAATACAAATCCCACTCGTTGAGGTGGCGGGACAGCCTATAATCGCCTGACAATGAATAGATCGAGGCAAATAGCCGCTTCATGGCGGCCCGTTCAATTTCTTTATCTGTCCGACCCAACTCATATTCTCGACTTGCATCCACACCGTGTATAAAAAAAGAGGTAATGATTTCAGCCAGATACTCTTCCACGATATAGCGCTGAAGCAATGTTAGATGCTCGATGGAAGCGCGGATCACATTTTCGTAGTACTGATAAACTTCTCGACGATCGATGCCTGACAGAAGCTTCTCGCGCATCATCTTTTCCCGTGCCCGGACATGCGTTTCAAAGGAAACAATGTTATTTTCCATGCGATCACCCTTATCTCAGTATATGCATCTTGCACTTAGCATACCCATCGCACAAAAAACAAAAACCGGCCCCACAAAGGGACCGGTTGAACGTTGCATATAAAAGATATAATTAACGTTTTGAGAACTGAGGCGCGCGACGAGCAGCTTTAAGACCGTATTTTTTACGCTCTTTCATACGTGGGTCGCGAGTCAGGAAGCCTGCTGCTTTAAGAGCGCCACGGAGTTCCGGGTTCGCTTCAAGCAGAGCGCGGGATACGCCATGACGGATTGCGCCAGCCTGGCCAGTAGTACCACCGCCGTTTACGTTAACAAGCACGTTGTACTTACCTTCTGTTTCAGTAAGAACGAGCGGTTGTTTTACGATCAGCTTCAGGGTTTCAAGACCAAAGTATTCGTCCATAGAACGTTTGTTAATAATGATTTGACCATCGCCCGGTACGAGACGTACGCGTGCAATAGAGTTTTTACGACGACCTGTGCCGTAGTATTGAACTTGTGCCACGATTTTTCCCTCCTTTTACTATCCGCGGATTTCCCAGTTTTCCGGCTTTTGCGCTTGATGCGGATGCTCAGCACCTGCATAAACGTTCAGCTTCGTGAACAATTGACGGCCCAGACGGTTTTTCGGCAGCATGCCTTTAACAGCAAGCTCGATTACACGTTCCGGCTTAGTAGCCAGCATTTGACCCGCTGTAGTCACACGAAGACCACCTTGGTAACCAGAGTGACGGTAGTATTTCTTGTCAGACAGTTTTTTACCAGTCAGATGTACTTTGTCAGCATTGATGACGATTACGAAGTCACCCGCGTCAATGTGCGGTGTGAATTCCGGTTTGAACTTTCCACGCAGAATGGATGCGATCTCGCTGGACAGACGACCAAGAGTTTGGCCTTCAGCATCAACTACATACCATTTACGCTCAACTTCCATTGGCTTTGCCATGTATGTGGTGCGCATTGTTTTCCCTCCTAAGAAACGATTGCCTAAATTGCTTTTAGTTTCCGATAACCATTATATTTTAAAAACCATCACATTCGGGGCTAGTGGGGTTTTAAAATACCGAATTTGATCTTACTATACATTGGGTATATAAGTCAAGATTTTTTATACGCCGGGTTGCGTTGTTTTTTACTGAACCGTCTGTGCGCCCACGTATTTCTGGATGGCTTCCAGAAAAATGAGGCCGTACCGTTCAAACTTAACATCTCCCATCCCTTTCACCCGGTGCATCTCTTCTTCATCGGCCGGGCGCAACTCACTCATCTCACGCAGAGTGCGATCTGAGAACACGATATACGGCGGAATGCCTTCCCGCTGGGCAATTTCCTTACGCACCGCACGCAGCTGCTCGAATAATGCATCATCAGGTGCTGCTTTCTGCTTCTCTACCCGGACCTTCCGCAGTACCTGCTCCCCGTTCTTAAGAACCGCCCACGATTTGGGCAGAAGGCTAAGTACGGGATACTTGCCTTCTGATAAGGCAAGATATCCTTCTGCTGTGAATAGATGAATGAGATCGACAATCTGCTTTTCCGTATAATTCGCCATAATCCCGTAAGTTGGTAAGCTGTTAAATCCCGTATCGAGCACTTTTTTGCTCCGTGAACCCTTCAGCACCCCTGCTACCATCGCCGCACCAAATCGCTCCCGCATGCGGTAGATGCAGGAGAAGATCTTCTGCGCGTCCACCGTACTGTCCACCATTTCCGCTTCGTCCGTACAGCTGCTACATGCCCCACACGCAGCTGGAGCCGCTTCACCAAAATATTGCAACAGATGCTGACGCAAGCAGTGTGTCGTATGGCAGTAATCGACCATCGCCTGCAACTTACGATATTCATTCTCTTTCCGCTCAGGTGGCAATTCACTCTGTTCGATGAAGAAGCGCTGTGTCTGCACATCTTGGGGACCAAATAGCAGGACACACTCCCCCGGTTCTCCGTCCCGACCCGCTCGGCCTGCTTCCTGGTAGTATGCTTCGATATTTTTGGGCATATTGTGATGAATAACATAGCGCACGTTCGACTTGTTAATTCCCATCCCAAACGCATTGCTTGCCACCATCACTTCCAGATCGTCATGCAGGAACCGCTCCTGCATCTCGCTACGCTCTGTATCGGATAATCCCGCATGATAACGCCCCGCCGTAATTCCCTTCCGCACAAGCAAGGCATGCAGCCCGTCCACTTCCCGCCGTGTCGCCGCATAGATGATGCCAGATTGCCCCTTGTTCACTTTTATATAGGAAAGAATGAAATCCTGCTTATTCTCTCCCTTCCGCACCAAAAAGGTAAGGTTGTCCCGGTCAAACCCGGATATATACACATTCGGATTGCGAAGGGCGAGCAGGCGAATAATATCCTCCCGTACTTCCTGCGTGGCGGTCGCGGTAAAAGCCCCGATCAGTGGGCGCTCAGGCATCTCTGCAACCCAGTCCGCAATCGCACGGTAGCTTGGACGGAAGTCGTGCCCCCACTGCGACATGCAATGCGCTTCGTCGATGGCGAGGAACGAGACTGGCATGTCGAGAATCATCGCTCGGAAGCCTGGTGCTTCCAGACGCTCCGGTGCGATGTATAACAGCTTATACTCTCCCAACCGTGCCGCCCGCATCCGAGCACTCACTTCGGAGCCGGACAGGGAGCTATTGATGAAGCTTGCCTGAATGCCCATACTAGCAAGCGCATCGACCTGATCTTTCATCAGGGCGATAAGCGGGGAGATAACGAGTGTCAACCCCGGAAACAATAACGCTGGAATTTGGTAACAGACGGATTTTCCGCCGCCTGTTGGCATGATGCCAAGCGTATCTTGTCTAGCAAGCAGGCTTGTTACAATTTCTTGCTGTCCGTTGCGAAAGGAAGCATATCCGTAATAGCGTTGGAGCTGCTTTTCCGCTTCTCTAAACATGTATGTCTCCCCCTTCATTAATCAAGCTACTTCAGGTATATATACCCATTTTATCTTCCCTATTACATTCCCTTTCGTCCTATTCTCGTAAATTCGGTAGAATAGGAAGAAAATACGTACAAAAGCAAGGAGAACCGAGCTAACAAATGAAGCATGTACATCCTTTGTCCATCGTGATGTTACTGACGATGATTTTTGTTTTCCTAACAGGATGCACTCCTGTCTCACAATCGAGCCCACCTACCGCTTCCAAAGGGGTTCTCGATTTACGCACATGGGATTTTGCACAGGATGGAGCCGTAAAATTGAACGGAGAGTGGGCGTTCTATTGGCGAGAACTACGCGAATCTCCTCCATCTCCTACGGTTTCCCGCCATTTTTTAACCTTGCCACACGTATGGAATGGATATGAATGGAACGGAACCAAGCTTCCAGCAGAAGGATATGCAACCTTCATGTTGACAGTACGACTGAACCCACACGAAAAAAATCGATTACAAGCCATCTACATGCCAATTGCTTCTACCGCATACCGACTGATTGTAAATGGACAACAACTGTCGACGAATGGTATTGTCGGAACGACGAAAGAGACAATGAAGCCTCAATATCTACCACGCTTAATCTATTTACAACCAGAAACAGACACGCTGCATATCGTATTACAAATTTCGAATTTCATGCATAAAAACGGTGGGATATGGAAAGAGATCCAGCTTGGTGACGCTCAGCAGCTTGCGAATTGGAAAGAAGGTACCATCATTAAGCAAAGCTTCTTCATCGCAACCTTTCTTGTGTTTGGGCTGTACCATCTCGCCATCTATATCCCTCGCCGCCGAGATGTATATTCCTTGTACTTTGGAATTTTCTGTTTCCTTATCAGCATTCGGGCAGCCTTACAAGATAACATCTCTTTAATTCAACTTTTTCCTAACTTCAACTGGGAACTCGCGCTCAAAATCGAATACTGTGCTATATTCATTGGGATTCCGACTTTCATGATGCTCATTCAATCTTTATATCCACAAGAAGTAAACAGAAAATTCGTTCGCATTATTCAGATGATAAGCTTGTGTTTTATATTCGTTACAGCTGTCACCCCAGCTAGTATCTATACTCGACTTATCACGGCATATTATCTCGTTATGCTTATTGTAATTACATACATGATATATGCCCTTGTTCTTACTGCCGTCCGCAAGCGGGCGTTCGGTATTGCTAACTGTCTCGCCGCAAATTTCTTTTTGATTACCGCGATTTGCGATATTCTGTACTACAATCAGATCATCCGTTATGGAAATTTCACATCGCTTGGTCTATTCGTATTTACGCTCGTCCAATTTACTAATCTATCTGTCTTTTATGCTCGTAACTATCGCGATGTAGAACAGCTATCTGACGAATTAAAAAACCTGAACAATACACTCGAACACCGTGTACAGGAACGGACGAAATCACTGGAGCGTTCCATACGCGAGACCTCTAAAGCAAGGGCCGAGATGTCAGCACTAGAAGAAAGAAATCGCATTGCAGGAGATATTCATGATATTGTCGGGCATACGCTGACAACAACCATTGTACAAATCGAAGCCGGCAAGCGACTCGTTGAGAAAGATTTGCCACGGGCATTAGAGAAGTTCGAACTATCACAAGAGCTCGTACGTAACGGATTGACTGAAATCAGGCGCGCGATCCGAATTGAAAATGAGGATGAGCAATCTTTTATCTTTCCGTATGCACTGGAACATCTCATTGCTGAAACGACAAAATATACAGGGGTGACAATCGATGCTTCGATCTCCCCTCTGCCTTCTCTTACTGTGGCACAAAAAAAGTTTATCTATCATGCACTGCAAGAAGGCCTGACAAACGGGATCCGTCACGGGCAAAGCACACACTTTATTTTCCTCCTGGAACGGCGGAATGCGACCCTGCACTTCGTACTCAAGGACAACGGCGTAGGCTCATCTGCCATCACATGTGGCTTCGGACTGACCATGATGCAAAAACGTGCTCGACAACTGAAAGGGGACGTCACCCTTTCATCACAATCGGGAAAAGGATACACAATCTCCATTACGATGCCAATCATCCAAATGGGGAAGGAGTCTCTCCTGTAGTATATCATGCTGAGAGTACGAGGGGACTTTAGGGCACAGTCTGTGCATCTTTTATAGAACCACTTCATTATTCCATTTATTTCTATATTATCAAAAAAGAGGCTATCTCGAAAGTAACTTCGGGACAGCCTCTTCTTAATTCTATATGGATAGAGAGTTAGATAACTCTTCTATTTTTTTCGCATTTTCCTCTAATACAATCATCGACGCACTAATCTCTTCTGTAGCAGCCGCTTGTTGTTGCGCGTGAGCATCGATTTTAAAGATCCCTTCTGTCATTTTTTCAACTGAATGTAAAATTTGATTCATTTTGTTAGAAATGTCATCCAGACTTCCCTTTGTATCCTGGGCTAACTTTCGTACTTCGTCCGCCACCACAGCAAATCCCCTGCCGGCGTCTCCCGCCCGCGCTGCCTCAATCGCAGCGTTCAATGATAATAAATTTGTCTGATCAGCAATACGCTTAATCAGCTTAAGTACATCCCCGATCATCATGATTTCAGACTTTGCTTCTCCGGAAACCGCGTTCAAATCACGCACCGCATCCGCTAACCCGGAAGCCCCCATTGCGATTTCTTCACTAGCTTTCGTTGTACTTAACGAGGTCTCAATCAGATTAGAAGCCATATCAATGAGTGCCTGTTGTTTGGTTAACGGAGACGTAATGCCCAGACAGCCAACAACCTTCCCATGAGAGTCCATAACGGGAATCGCTAGTCCTTGATAAGCAACTTGAAAAGATGATTCTGCCTTTGTGACCATTTGTGACATTCTTTTTTTCGCGTTCATTACTTGAGCAGACAAAACATTTGTTGGGATTTTATCCCCTACTTTAAGCTTCAGATGAATGTCACCCTCCAGGTATCCTAAAACCTCCAGTTCCCGATTTACAACAAGCACTGTACTGACCTGATTAAAAAGTTCATATATATGCTTTCCTGCTTCAATCGCATACTCTAGTTCCTTGCATATCTCTACTGTTTGTGTGCTCATAAGTATTTCCTCCTTGTATGTGCTTCTCTCCTACATGACTCTCTCTTGCTATCTCTATTTTTTTCTTAAAAAAGGGCCATTTCTCGCATCGCAAGAAATAGCCCCGAAATAAGATAAGGCTTTCGGTAACCCGGCTGTCATAGTTTACAAGAAACCATAGACCCGTGGCTTTGCGTCCTCACCTTTCAATGAGTTTGCCATTGTCGATGCACAATAATCTTTATCCTCAAAGTTTATAGTACCAAAGAAACATAGTCCCTTCCCAAAAAAATGCAATATTTGCACCATGTTCCTCCATAAGGTACTCTACTTGACTCCACAAACGACTGCCATCTTCCACCCCCCAAAAAAATCACCACATCATACTATCTGGCAATCTGTCATATTTCTGAATATGTTCGTACGTTCTTTGCAAACCACCGCGTGGCTTCACCCCTGCCCGTACCGCATACTCGTACTCTCGCACCCATTCCTTTTTCAATCCATATCGCAGCAACCACCGCAATAATACATACATTTTCACTTCGTCATCACGACCCACATAATACGCGTTGAACTGATGAATTCCTTCCTCATAGTCTCCTAGAGTAAACTGGATAATGAGCACTGCCGTGATCAACTCTTCGATTCTTGCATGAAACTGCTCAGGCTTTTTCGCAACTTTTTGCTCAAGTACACACTGCACCAATAAACTCTCACACTGTTCAAGAATCTCTTGTTTCTCTGTTTCTTGCTCAGCGAATGTAAGCAACTCGTCTAGTAAATCCGTCCACATCAGTTCCTGATCAGTATCATAGTTAAAAACGAGTGCAACCGCATCTGCCGTCCATTTCGCAAGCGGTTCTCTTGCCCTTTTCAAAGCCAGCACATCCCGGAAAAAATAACGCTGATCAATCATAATCGAACGGAACGGATCTTCTGTATTAAAGAGATACTCTCCACAAGCCCGACAGATAAGAATATAAAGCGCTTCAAACAATCTGGCTGGTTCCGCTCCATATTTCGGATCACCCGCAAACTTCTGCAATTGATCCATAAATCGTTTCACAACAAAACGCCACTTCGAACGCTCTTGCTTCGGAATGACTCGGTTCGGTGCCACATAATACTGGTTGTCCACATTTGTGATAAACTGTTCGATTTCCAACTTCACCTGCATAAAGTCAGGTTCCATCACAACTTTTTTATCACTTTTTCGTTCGACGAGAAACGCATTACAATCTTTCACCAGCTCATCTACTTGTTTTTCTTCTATTACTTTTTTGGGTATCATCTTATACATCTCTACAATAATCGTTTGCATATCCTTCTCAGATAGCTGTGATACCCGATTACGCAATTCAACGATTTTCATAAAAATTCCAGCCTTTTTCTTTTCAGTATAGCATGATCTACATGAGTCCATACCTTAATAGAAAACTCTAGATCTCTTACTAACGCCTCATTGCCGATTTTCAAGCAAGAAGTGCTGCATGAAGTAGTAAGTGGGAAGAAAAAAGGAGAGAATACACAGGAACGATTGCAAGGTAGGAAAAGGTAACTGTCTTTTCCTGTCCTCTAATCACTCCTATGTTTTCTCTCCCCATCTCTTTTTACACTACTCTTTATACTTCACATCCCACAAATACAGCCCCTGTGGCGGAACATTCACCTTGCGAACAGATGGACTCTTAGACGCAAGCATATCCTTCACATACTCCGGTGTCCAGCGGCCCTTCCCGACCTCAAGCAGCGCCCCCGTCAGCATCCGCACCATATTGTACAGAAATCCACTGCCCCGGAACGTCAGCCAAATATCTTGCCCCTGTCCCTTCACATACGGATCGCGCTCCTCTACATCAATCCGTATCTCATAGATGGTTCTCACCTTACTATCCACATGTGTCCGCACCGAACAAAATGATGTAAAATCATGCGTACCAATGAAGTGCTCGGCTGCCGCACGCATCTGCTCAATCCGAAGCGGTACGCGCACCCAATATGCTCGATCCAGCAAAAACGGATCGGACTGGCGTTGATTCAGAATGCGGTAGCGATACGTTTTCTCCACCACATCATACCGCGCATGGAAGTCAAACGGCATCTCTTTAGACTCTAACACCACAATATCATCGGGCAAAAACGTATTCATCGCTTGAACAAATCGCTCACCCGGTATACCACATGTCGTAATAAAGTGGGCGGTCTGATACCGGGCATGTACTCCCGCATCTGTCCGTCCCGATACCGCAAGCGATACCTCGTGGCCCACAAGTCGCTTCAATACCTTCTCCATCTCTCCCTGTACACTTGGCAGCACTCGCTGGCGCTGAAAGCCGTGATAAGCGGTACCTCGATATGAAAATACAAGTTTAATCTTACGTTCCTGCATCCTGCTTCCCCTTATGTGCGAAATACAATAATCACAACCGCTACAACCATAATCACGACTCCGAGTCCAACATCTACGACCCCATAGCGAAGCTGTCGATATTTCGTCCGACCCACGCCGCCGCGATAACCGCGCGCTTCCATCGCAAACGCAAGCTCCTCCGCCCGCCGGAACGACTGCACGAACAGCGGCACAATAATAGGCAGCATGCTCTGTACACGCTTAATGAGCGAACCACTAGAAAACGAAGCACCTCGCGACATTTGCGCTTTGGCGATTTTTTCAGTTTCTTCCATCAGTGTCGGAATAAAGCGAAGCGAGATCGACATCATCAACGCCAGCTCATGCGCCGGAAACCCCACACGCTTCAGCGGCGAAAATACACTCTCTAGCCCATCTGTCAACTGAATGGGAGACGTCGTCAGCGTGAGAAGCGACGCGGTCATCATCAACAAAATAATACGCGCCGATACAAACACTGCATCCCGCACGCCCTGTTCATGAATCTGGAGGAACTTCCACGTGAACAACAGCCGACCTTCTTCATTCATAAACAATTGCAACAATGCAGTGAGCACAATAATCCACAGTGCTGGCTTTAACCCACGCAGCACATACAAAATCGGCACACGGGAGATTCCAATCCCTACAAAACAGACTAAAGCCGCTACGATCATCGAAAGGGGCGTATTCGCCAAAAAAACAAGGATAAGAAACAGGCACGTGCCAATTAGCTTACTGCGTGGGTCGCAGCGATGCAATACCGAGTTTCCTGGCACATATTGACCAATCGGTACACGGTTCACCAAATTCATCGTCGCACCCCTCCCTTCCTGCCAAAGCGGTGCGAGATTTCATTAGCAAGCTTTTCCGAATCAAAAATATCATACGGAAGCGGCTTTATCGAAAGCGGCTCAGCTTTTAAACGCTCGTTGAATTGCATAATAAACTGTGTAATGTCCGGCAGATCCAACCCGGCCGCCCGAATGCGCTTCGGGTCGCAGAATACGTCTGCAGGTGTACCTTCCATCCACAACTGCCCTTCATTCAGCACATATAAATAATCCGCATACAGCGCCGCGTCTTCCATGCTGTGTGTCACAAGCACCGTTGTCCGCTTCTCTGTACGATGAATGCGAGCGACCATCTCCAAGATTTCTTTATGTCCGGCCGGATCAAGGCCGGCGGTTGGCTCATCTAGCACAAGCACCTGTGGGTCCATCACCAGCACACCCGCAAGCGCTACACGCCGCATCTGTCCACCACTAAGCGCAAACGGAGACTTTTCTCCGACTTTATCGGGGTCAAGCCCAACAAGCCGCAGCGCTGCATCTGCGCGCCCGGCAATCATCTCCGTAGGCAACCCCATATTTACAAGCCCGAAGGCTACATCTTTGCGAACCGTCTCTTCAAAAAGCTGATACTCCGGGTACTGAAACGCAAGTCCGACTTTCTGACGGAGCACTTCCAGCCCTTTTTTCTTTTTAACCGGAAGAATAAAATCCCCAATCGCCATCGTTCCTTCTGTTGGCGCAAGCAAGCCGTTAAGCATCTGGATGAGCGTAGACTTGCCGGAACCCGTATGTCCAATTACTGCTACATATTGGCCATAGGGGATCGAGAGCGACATCTCCCGTAGCGCTCGCTGCTCGAAAGGTGTGGCTTTGCCGTATGTATAGCCTACTTCTTCAAAGCGGATGTCCATAGACGGTCTAACACCCCTTCCGTCGTCATCTCAAGCCCCGGGAACGAAAGCCCCTTCTTCTGCAACCGATCTTGCAAGCCAGAAGCAAACGGTACATCAAGCCCTAAGCTACGCAGCCAGTCTACACGTTGATACACCTCAGATGGCATACCCTCCCCGACTTTAGAGCCGTTATCTATTACAATAATCCGATCACTTGCAAGCGTTTCCTCTAAATAATGCGTAATCTGAATCACAGTCATGCCAAGCTCACGATTCATCCGATGTACAACATCCAGCACTTCACGGCGTCCGCGCGGATCAAGCATCGCTGTCGCTTCGTCGAGCACAAGCACGGCTGGACGGATTGCTAGAATCCCAGCAATGGCCACCCGCTGCTTCTGCCCGCCGGAGAGACGGTTCGGCTCTGCCTGCCGATACGCGGTCATATGTACTTTCTCTAATGCATCCATAATCCGTACTTCCATCTCTTCTGGAGGTACACCGAGATTCTCCATCCCGAACGCAATATCATCTTCCACTGTAGGAGCGACGAACTGATTATCTGGATTCTGGAACACCATGCCGACGGTCTGACGCACATCCCAGATACGCTCCTCATCCACTGTTACAGCCCCATTTACTTCTACGACTCCTTCGACTGGCAAAAGCAAGCCATTCAGCATTTTGGCAAGTGTTGACTTACCAGACCCATTATGGCCAATAATCGAAAGAAATTCGCCCTGCTTCACTTCAAACGAAACGCCTTTCACCGCACGCTCGTCTGCCCCCTCATATGCAAACGAAACATCTGTTAGGCGGATGATGATACTCCCACTCACGCCCATCCTCTCCTTGCCGCTCAGATCGTTTTTTTATACGCAAAAAAAGGGTGATTACTCCTCACCCTTTCTTGCGTCAGTGCTAACTATTCAACTAACTCAAGATATACCATCGGTGCACCGTCTCCACGACGCGGTCCGATTTTTAAGATGCGAGTGTAACCACCTTGACGCTCAGAAAAGCGAGGTGCAATTGTATCGAACAACTTTTGGATTGCATCCTGGTTTGTTTCAGCGTTCGCTACTTCTTTACGCACAAAAGCGGCTACTTGACGACGAGCGTGCAGGTCACCGCGTTTAGCCAGAGTAATCATTTTATCAGCGATCGAACGCAGCTCTTTCGCTTTGCTTTCAGTCGTTTCAATACGCTCGTGGATGATGAGATCTGTTACAAGATCACGGAACAGAGCCTTACGAGCGGAGCTGTTACGGCCTAATTTAGAGTATGCCATACTTTTTCCCTCCTTAAAGACAAGATGTTCTATTCGTCTTTGCGAAGACCCAGTCCAAGCTCTTCCAGCTTTTCCTGTACTTCTTCAAGCGATTTGCGGCCCAGATTACGGACTTTCATCATATCTTCTTCTGTTTTTTGTGTCAGTTCCTGAACAGTGTTGATGCCAGCGCGCTTCAGGCAATTGTAAGAGCGAACAGAAAGGTCGAGTTCCTCAATCGTCATCTCAAGGACTTTCTCTTTCTTATCTTCCTCTTTCTCTACCATAATCTCTGCTTCCTGGGCTTCATCCGTCAGGCCAACGAACAGATTAAGATGTTCTGTCATAATCTTCGCACCGAGGCTAACCGCTTCTTCCGGACGAATACTTCCATCTGTCCATACTTCTAACGTTAATTTATCGTAGTTTGTCACCTGACCCACACGTGTATTTTCTACCTGGTAGTTTACACGGGTGATTGGTGTGTAGATTGAATCAATCGGAAGTACGCCAATCGGCATATCTGGACGTTTGTTCTGGTCAGCGGAAACATATCCACGGCCACGATTCGCATACATACGGATACGGAGACGGGCTCCCTGCTCCATTGTCGCGATGACGAGATCCGGGTTAAGGATTTCCACGTCGCTATCCGCACGGATATCTGCTGCTGTAACAACGCCAGCGCCTTCCGCATCAATTTCAAGAACTTTCTCCTCGTCCGAATGGATTTTGAGAGAAAGAGTTTTTAAATTTAAGATGATCTGGGTAGTATCTTCTACCACGCCTTCGATCGTGGAGAACTCGTGGAGGACCCCATCGATTTGAACGCTGGTAATTGCGGCGCCCGGAAGCGAAGAGAGCAGAATACGGCGCAGCGAGTTACCGAGCGTAGTCCCGTATCCTCGTTCAAGCGGTTCAACCACAAATTTACCATAGGTAGAGTCTTCACTTGCTTCTACCACTTCGATCTTTGGCTTTTCGATTTCGATCATCAACGAAACCCTCCTTCAAAACGTCGAAAATTCCGGACGGGTCATAAGGTCCACGACCGGAATTCCCCTTTACGGTTACCAGTAAATCGCAACCAAAGCACAGACCTGCTTGTATCATACTACCATATTATGCACAGGCGTATAACTTTTTAAACTTGCTATTATATGCGACTTGCTGACAAATTATACACGGCGACGTTTTGGTGGACGGCAACCATTATGAGGAATCGGAGTAACGTCTTTAATCATGTTAACTTCGAGTCCTGTTGCTTGCAGGGAACGGATTGCAGCTTCACGGCCTGACCCTGGACCTTTAACCAGAACTTCAACCACCTTCATGCCATGCTCCATTGCTGCTTTACCAGCTTGCTCAGCAGCCATTTGTGCAGCGAACGGAGTGCTTTTACGGGAACCACGGAAGCCGAGGCCACCAGCACTTGCCCAGGAGATTGCATTTCCGTGCGGATCAGTAATAGTAACGATGGTGTTATTGAATGTAGAACGGATATGCGCGATGCCAGACTCAATATTTTTACGATCGCGACGACGTGTACGAGTCGCAGCTACTTTTCTTTTCGCCAACTTCATTTACCTCCTTTACTTCTTCTTGTTCGCTACAGTGCGGCGCGGACCTTTACGAGTACGAGCATTTGTTTTCGTACGCTGACCACGAACCGGCAGACCTTTGCGGTGACGAACACCACGGAAGCAGCCGATTTCCACAAGGCGCTTGATGCTGAGGGATACTTCACGGCGAAGGTCACCTTCAACTTTAACACTTTTGTCGATGTATTCACGAAGCTTACCAGCTTCTTCTTCTGTCAGATCGCGAACGCGAGTCTGCTCGCTGATGCCTGTTTCAGTCAGGATCTTCTCAGCTGTTGGACGGCCGATGCCGAAAATATACGTTAACGCGATTACTACGCGTTTGTCACGAGGTAAATCAACTCCCGCAATACGTGCCACGTGTCGTGCACCTCCTTATAAATTAACCTTGACGCTGCTTATGTTTCGGATTTTCGCAGATTACCATAACTTTGCCTTTGCGTCGAATGATTTTGCATTTCTCGCAAATCTGCTTTACAGATGGTCTTACTTTCACTCGAATAACCTCCTGTCATTTCTAGAAAGCCGGAAGTATTAGAGGTTGGAGGTCATATTCGCACCTCTAACTTCTTGTTTCCGTCTCTATTTATAGCGATATGTGATCCGCCCACGGGTCAAATCATACGGTGATAATTCAACGGTAACTTTGTCACCTGGCAGTATACGAATGAAATGCATA
The DNA here is from genome assembly GCF_002355375.1 of Aneurinibacillus soli. Taxonomy (GTDB): domain Bacteria; phylum Bacillota; class Bacilli; order Aneurinibacillales; family Aneurinibacillaceae; genus Aneurinibacillus; species Aneurinibacillus soli. Next base: position 153,443 of record NZ_AP017312.1, read on the forward strand.
CGGATTTTCCCGGATACGTGAGCAAGCACTTTGTGCCCGTTCTCCAGCTCTACGCGGAACATCGCGTTCGGTAGAGGCTCAATCACGGTTCCTTCCACTTCAATTACGTCTTCTTTCGCCATAAAGCCACTCTCCTTTCGTAAGCCGGTTTGCTTCATAAGCATGTTATCCAACGGCAATCATACCACATCATGTAGTACAATCATACCCTTGTTAAGATTTCATAGCCATCTTCAGTAATCGCAATCGTATGTTCAAAGTGCGCGCACATTGAACCGTCCACCGTAACGACTGTCCAGTCATCCGCCAGCGTTTGCACGTAGCGTTTGCCTGCATTCACCATCGGCTCAATTGCCAGTACCATGCCCGGCTTTAATCTCGTTCCACGTCCTGGAGGTCCGTAGTTTGGAATTTGCGGATCTTCATGCAAATCCCGTCCGATGCCATGACCTACATATTCGCGAACAATAGAGTATCCAGCTGCTTCCGCATATACTTGAATAGCATGAGAGATATCTGTCAGGCGCGCGTCAGGCTTCGCTTTCGCAAGCCCTTCGAACAGAGACTGCTCTGTTACATCAAGCAGACGCTGGTTCTCTAGAGTGATCTGGCCTACACCATATGTCCAGGCTGAATCCCCATGATATCCTTCTACTTCTGCTCCGATATCGATACTGACGATGTCTCCATCATTCAACTTGCGTTGGCCTGGAATGCCGTGAACCAACTCTTCGTTAACAGAAATGCATACACTGCCCGTAAAGCCTCCATAGCCTTTGAAAGAAGGTTTTGCTCCGTGTTTGCGAATAAAGCGTTCAGCAATGTCGTCGAGTTCAGCTGTTGTGATCCCTGGACGGACTGCTGCTTGCAGTTCGTTATGCGTGAGAGCGACGATACGTCCCGCTTCTCTCATGATGTCGATTTCTGCTTTGGACTTGCAAATGATCATTGAGTTTTCCCTCTCAATACTTGTGCAACATCCTCAAACACCTTGTCTATATCTTGTTGCCCGTTGATATCACGGAGCAATCCTTTTGCTTCATAGTACTTCAGAATCGGCGCAGACTGTTCGATGTTTACATCGAGGCGGGTCGCAACTGTTGCTTCGTTGTCATCATCCCGCTGGTACAACTCTCCGCCACACTTGTCGCAGATGCCTTCCTGGGAAGTTGGATTAAACACTACATGGTACGTCGCACCGCAGCTTCGGCAAATGCGTCGGCCAGTCAGACGTTCCAGCAGGATGCTGCGATCAACATCGATATTAATCACATGGTCAATCTCGCGCGCGAGACTCTCAAGCATCACATCAAGTGCTTCTGCCTGAGCGAGCGTACGCGGAAATCCGTCAAGCATAAAGCCTTTCTCACAATCAGCTTTGCCCAAACGCTCTTTGACAATACCGATTACCACTTCATCCGGTACAAGATGCCCCTGATCCATGTAGGACTTCGCCAGTTTCCCCATCTCTGTCTCATCTTTAATGGCCGCCCGGAACATGTCGCCTGTCGAAATGTGTGGAATACCAAACCCCTCAACAATGCGCTCCCCTTGCGTTCCTTTACCTGCTCCTGGCAAACCCATTAAGATAATATTCATCTCTACCCCTCCATACGTCAGTTAATGAACAGCCTTCTTTGTACTACTTCTACTTAATAAAACCTTTGTAATGCCGTTTTACAAGCTGAGTTTCGATTTGCTTCATCGTATCGAGTGCAACCCCGATCACAATCAAGATGGTTGTTCCTCCGATTCGAATGCTAGCCGGAAGCCCGCTTACCGCGGAGAACAGCATAGGCAAAATCGAGATCACGGCCAAAAATACCGCGCCTGCCAACGTAATTCGGTTTAATGTTCGAGTAATATACTGGGCTGTCTCATCTCCTGGACGTATCCCCGGGATATATCCGCCGTTCTTTTTCATGTTGTCAGCCATCTGTGTCGGATTAACCTGAACGAACACGTAGAAGTACGTGAATCCAAGAATAAGCAGCACATACAGCACGATACCAAGCCAGTTGCTTGAGCTCATTGTCTGGATATTAAACGTCTGGATCACCCAGTTTGCTACCGGATTCCCCGCCCAGAATTGAGCAATCGTTGGCGGGAAAATGACTAAAGACAGAGCGAAGATTACAGGAATAACTCCGGCACTGTTTACTTTTAACGGGATGTGAGTCGATTGACCCCCATACATCTTGCGGCCAACCACGCGCTTTGCATACTGCACCGGCACTTTACGAATGCCCTGCTGGACATACACAACTGCCATGATGAGCAATACGAGCGCCAGCACAATTCCTACGAGTTTCACGATGTTCATAAACACCTGATCCCCCGCGCCGAGGAACTCGGTCGCATAGAGCTGCTTCGCTCCATTCGGAATCGCAGCTACGATCCCCGCAAAGATAATAATAGAAATCCCGTTTCCGATGCCCTTCTCGGTAATTTGCTCACCGAGCCACATCAGGAATGCTGTACCCGCAGTGAGTACAATTGCGATTAACGCATATGTTGTGAAAGAAGGATCCTTGACAAGTCCTGGCATCATTCGGTTAAATCCGATTGATAACCCGGTTGCCTGAATCACCCCAAGAACGATTGTTCCATACCGGGTGAACTGGGCAATTTTACGCCGACCAATATCTCCCTCTTTCGACCACTGCGTCAATGTCGGTACGACATCCATAGACAAAAGCTGCATGATAATGGATGCGGTGATGTATGGCATAATCCCCATCGCGAAGATGGAGAAGTGAGCCAGTGCACCACCAGAGAACGTATTTAGAAACCCAAACACATTATTCTGCTGCGACAGTTGCTCAAGTACCGATACGTTGATATTAGGTACCGGAACAAAGCTGCCAATCCGAAAGACGACAAGCATCAAAAGGGTAAAAATCACCTTTCGACGCAAGTCGGCAATCTTGAATATATTGGCAACAGTGGAGAACATTAGATCACCTCGGTTTTTCCGCCAAGAGCCTCAATCTTTTCAACTGCAGATTGAGAAAACTTCTGGGCTTGAACCGTCAGCTTAACGTTTAATTCTCCGTTCCCTAAAATCTTAACGCCATCACGGACGTTTTTAATGATGCCTGCTTCAAGCAGAGCTTCAGGTGTAACAACCGCATCAGCCGCAAACTTGTTCAGCTGATCCAGACCCACAATCGCAAACTCTTTACGGTTCGGATTTGTGAAGCCACGTTTCGGCAGACGACGGTACAGCGGGTTTTGACCACCCTCGAAACCTGGACGAACACCACCGCCTGAACGGGAGTTCTGACCTTTGTGACCGCGACCAGCAGTCTTGCCGTTACCGGAACCAATACCGCGACCTACACGGTTGCGTGTTTTGCGGGAACCTTCAGCAGGTTGAATTTCGTGTAACTTCATCGTTGCACCTCCTCTGTATCGCAAAGTATATATTACGCTTCGATTTCTTTAACTTCAACCATGTGCTTTACTTTTTCCACCATGCCGCGCATTGCAGCGTTGTCTTCTTTAACAACTGTCTGGTGGATTTTGCGAAGACCGAGAGCAGCTACAGTAGCTTTCTGGTTTTCCGTGCGACCAATCAGGCTGCGTTTAAGAGTAATTTGCAGTTTCGCCATGAGTTAAGTTCCTCCTAACCTAAAAGCTCTTCCGCAGTCTTACCGCGAAGCTTTGCAACTTGATCAACTGTTTTCAGGCGGCTTAAGCCTTCAAGTGTTGCGTTAACCATGTTGATCGGGTTGTTAGATCCCAGAGATTTACTCAGTACATCGCCTACACCAGCAAGTTCGAGCACTGCACGAACCGGGCCACCAGCGATAACTCCAGTACCTTCTGAAGCAGGTTTCATAAATACGCGACCTGCGCCAAAACGTCCGTGTACTTCGTGTGGGAGTGTAGTTCCTACGAGTGGAACTTTAATCAGGTTTTTCTTTGCATCTTCGATGGCTTTACGGATTGCATCCGGCACCTCTTGAGCTTTACCCATACCTGTGCCAACGTGTCCGTTTTTATCGCCAACGACTACTAGAGCGCTGAAGCTGAAGCGACGGCCACCTTTAACAACTTTTGCTACGCGGTTAATGGCGACAACTTTCTCTTCGAGCTCCAGGTTGGAAGCGTCAATACGCATGAAGTTCCCTCCTTATATAAGGATTTTCGATCAAATAATTAGAATTGCAGGCCAGCTTCACGAGCAGCATCTGCAAGAGCTTTAACACGTCCATGGTAGAGATATCCACCACGGTCAAATACAACTTCTTTCACGCCTTTTTCGATTGCACGTTTTGCCACGAGTTCGCCGACTTTTGCAGCAGACTCCTGGTTACCACCGTGACCGAGTTGGCCTTTCAGTTCCGGATCAACAGTAGAAGCAGCAGCGAGTGTTACACCTGCTACGTCATCAATCAGTTGAGCGTAGATGTGGTTCGAAGAACGGTATACGTTCAGGCGCGGCATTTGAGCTGTGCCATTTACTTTCTTACGAACACGCAGATGTCTTTTCTTGCGACTTTTGTTTTTATCCTGTTTCGTAATCACGTACTTTCACTCCTTTCCTTACAATCGCCTTAGCGATTACTTCTTACCAGTTTTACCTTCTTTACGACGTACGCGCTCACCTTGGTAGCGAATACCTTTACCTTTGTAAGGCTCTGGTTTGCGGACAGCACGGATTTCAGAAGCGATTTGGCCTACACGCTCTTTGTCGATACCTTTGACAATGATTTGTGTTTGAGCCGGCACTTCGAATTCGATGCCTGCTTCCGGAGTGATTTCAACCGGATGAGAGTAACCCACGTTCAGAGTCAGGTTCGAGCCGCTTTTCGCTGCACGGTAACCTACACCAACGAGTTCAAGTGCTTTAGAGAATCCGTTCGTTACACCTTCTACCATGTTGGCGATGACGCTACGAGTTGTACCATGCAGAGCACGGTGCAGTTTATTGTCAGAAGGACGCTCAACGTTAATTGCGTTGCCTTCAACTTTTACGATAACTTCGCTGTGAAGTGTACGGGACAGTGTGCCTTTCGGTCCTTTGACAGTCAGGGTCACGCCGTCGAGCGTCACTTCAACGCCGGCTGGAATTACAACCGGTTTTTTACCAATACGGGACATTCGTTACACCTCCGTTCGTTGTCGAATGTATTACCAAACGTATGCTAATACTTCGCCGCCCGCTTGCTGTTGACGAGCTTGTTTATCAGTCATAACACCTTTAGATGTAGAGATAACCGCGATTCCAAGTCCGCCCAGAACGCGTGGAATCTCATTGTTTTTTGCGTATACACGCAGGCCTGGTTTGCTGATGCGTTTCAGACCGTTAATTACGCGCTCATTGCCCGTACCGTACTTCAGAAAAATACGGAGGATGCCCTGCTTGTTATCTTCCACATATTCAACGTCACGTACAAAGCCTTCTTCTTTCAGAATGTTAGCGATGTCGCGCTTGATTTTGGAAGCAGGCACTTCCAGTTTCTCATGACGCACCATATTGGCATTGCGAATACGTGTAAGCATATCTGCAATTGGATCTGTCATTACCATATGTTTAACCTCCTTCCCGTTCTCAGGGATTACCAGCTTGCTTTTTTAACTCCAGGTAGTTGACCCTGGTATGCTAAGTCGCGAATACAAATCCGGCAAAGTTTAAATTTGCGATACACTGAATGCGGACGTCCGCAACGTTCGCAACGAGTATAACCTTGCACTTTAAACTTCGGCGTACGTTGCTGTTTCACGATCATGGATTTTTTAGCCACGTGTTTCCCTCCTTATCAAATAAAATCGGAGATTACTTGACGAAAGGAGCGCCGAGTTGTGTTAACAGTTCACGGGCTTCTTCGTCCGTATTTGCTGTTGTTACGATAACAATGTCCATACCACGGATGGCATCAACTTTATCGTACTCAATTTCCGGGAAGAGAAGCTGTTCTTTCAGACCGAGTGTGTAGTTACCGCGACCATCGAAAGCTTTCGACGAGATACCGCGGAAGTCACGAACACGCGGGAGAGAAATGTTGAACAGTTTATCTAAGAAGTGATACATACGCTCACCGCGTAGCGTCACTTTGCAACCGATTGGCATACCTTCACGAAGACGGAAGCCTGCGATTGATTTCTTTGCACGAGTGACAACCGGTTTTTGACCTGCGATTAATTCGAGTTCACGAACCGCGCTGTCGAGGATTTTCGGATTGGCAACAGCCTCACCGAGACCCATATTGATAACAATTTTATCAAGCTTAGGCGCCTGCATTACGGATTTGTAACCGAATTTTTGCATCATCGCCGGCATGATTTTTTCTTTGTATGTCTCAACCATTCTTGCAGCCATTCAAATGACCTCCTTTCCGACCTGACTACTATTCGATAACTTCGCCAGATTTTTTCGCGATACGAACTTTCTTTCCGTCTACAATCTTGTGACCAATACGAGTCGGTTCACCTGTTTTCGGATCTGCGATCATTACGTTGGAAGAGTGAATTGCTGCTTCCTGTGTAACGATGCCACCTTGCGGATTGTTCGGGTTCGGACGAGTATGTTTCTTCACCATGTTCACACCTTCAACAAGCACACGGCCTGTTTTTGGGTAAGCAGCGAGAACGCGTCCTTTTTTTCCTTTATCTTTACCGCTGATAACAACAACGTTATCACCAGTTTTCACGTGCAGTTTAATGCGTTCGGACATGACGGCACCTCCTTGTCATTCAACTTAATGCCTTTTTTTCAGGAATTACAGTACTTCAGGAGCCAGAGATACGATCTTCATGAAGTCTTTATCACGAAGTTCCCGGGCAACTGGTCCGAAGATACGAGTTCCGCGCGGGCCTTTGTCTTCGCGGACGATTACAGCTGCGTTTTCATCAAAGCGGATGTAAGAGCCGTCTTTACGACGAGCGCCAGTTTTCGTCCGTACGATTACCGCTTTAACTACGTCGCCTTTCTTAACAACGCCACCTGGTGTTGCTTGTTTCACCGAGCAAACAATAACGTCACCGATATTAGCGAATTTACGGCCAGAGCCACCCAGAACTTTAATGCACATCAGTTCTTTCGCGCCAGAGTTGTCGGCTACACGTAAACGAGTTTGAGTTTGGATCACGGAGAGTCCCTCCCTTCAGATGTAACTAAACGTTCGTCAAATACTAGATAATAACGGCTTTCTCAACCACTTCAACGAGTCTCCAACGCTTGTCTTTAGACAGCGGGCGAGTTTCCATGATTTTTACAAGATCACCGATTTTCGCTGTGTTCTGCTCATCATGAGCTTTGAACTTCTTGGAGTATTTCACGCGCTTTCCGTAAAGCGGGTGCTTTTTGTATGTTTCAACAAGAACAACGATGGTTTTATCCATTTTGTCAGAAACAACTTTACCAAGAACAACTTTACGTGCGTTGCGTTCTACTGCCATGTGATATGCCTCCCTCCTGATTTAATTAGCTAATGCCTAATTCACGTTCACGGAGAACGGTTTTTGCACGCGCGATAGCCTTACGAACCTGGCCAATCTGTGCAGTGTTGTCTAATTGACCTGTCGCTAATTGAAAACGGAGGTTGAAAAGCTCTTCTTTCATAGAAGTAACTTTTTGTTCGATTTCGGCAGTGGTTAAGTTGCGAATTTCATTAGCTTTCATTTGCGTCACCACCCACTTCTTCCCGTTTTACAAACTTACATTTCACCGGAAGTTTGTGCATAGCCAGACGCATTGCTTCGCGTGCCGTTTCTTCCGGAACACCAGCCAGCTCAAACATAATCTTACCCGGTTTAACGATTGCTACCCATTTCTCAACAGAACCTTTACCGGAACCCATGCGGACTTCGAGAGGCTTTTGAGTAACTGGTTTATCCGGGAAAATTTTAATCCATACTTTACCGCCACGTTTGATGTAACGAGTCATCGCAATACGCGCAGATTCGATTTGACGGTTTGTGATCCAGGAGGCTTCCAGAGCTTGCAGGCCGTATTCACCGAAAGCTACTTGAGTGCCGCCTTTGGCTTGCCCTCTCATTTTTCCGCGGTGTTGTTTGCGGTGTTTTACGCGCTTAGGAATCAACATGATTATTTGCCTCCTTCCTCTTCAGTTCTTTTCTTCGCCTGAGGAAGAACTTCTCCACGGTAAATCCATACTTTTACGCCGATTTTTCCGTACGTAGTATCGGCTTCAGCAGTACCGTAATCAATATCAGCACGAAGTGTGTGAAGCGGAACTGTACCTTCGCTATATCCTTCAGAACGAGCGATATCCGCGCCACCAAGACGGCCACTTACCATTGTTTTAATACCTTGTGCACCCGAACGCATTGTGCGTTGCAGAGACTGCTTTTGTGCACGACGGAAAGAAATACGGTTTTCGAGCTGACGAGCAATGCTCTGAGCTACGAGGTTTGCATCCATATCCGGATTTTTGATTTCGTTGATGTTGATGTGAACTTTCTTGCTTGTCAGGCTAGACAGTGCTTTGCGCAGTTTTTCAACTTCGCTACCGCCTTTACCAATTACCATGCCTGGCTTAGCAGTGTTAATTGTAACATTTACACGGTTAGCTGCGCGCTCGATTTCTACTGTAGAAACAGAAGCGTCTTTCAGCTGGTCCTTAACGAATTGACGGACTTTCAAGTCTTCGTGAAGAAGAGTAGCATAGTCTTTGTCTGCGAACCATTTGGATTCCCAGTCACGAATAACGCCTACACGAAGTCCAATCGGGCTAACTTTCTGACCCACTCGCTATCCCTCCTTATTTTTCAGATACTACAACCGTAATGTGGCTAGTACGCTTATTGATTCGGCTTGCGCGACCCATTGCACGTGGGCGGAAACGCTTCAGCGTCGGGCCTTCATCTACAAATACTTTGCTTACGACCAGGTCGTTCGCATCTAAATTCATGTTATGCTCAGCATTCGCAACAGCAGAGAGCAACACTTTCTCGATTACTGGAGAACCAGCCTTCGGAGTGTGCTTCAGGATTGCAAGAGCCTCACCTACTTGCTTGCCTCGAATCAGGTCTACAACGAGACGAACTTTACGAGGTGCAATACGGATATAACGTGCTACCGCTTTTGCTTCCATAGTGAGTGACCTCCTCTCTTAACTTGACGTCCGAGTATTACCGTCTCGTCTTCTTGTCAGTGTCTACGTGACCTTTGAAGGTACGAGTTGGAGCAAATTCTCCAAGTTTATGTCCGACCATATCTTCGGTTACATATACAGGTACATGCTTGCGACCATCGTACACTGCAAATGTGTGACCAATGAAATCTGGGAAGATTGTAGAGCGACGAGACCAAGTTTTAATAACCTTTTTGTCTTCTTTCGCGTTATGCTCTTCGACCTTTTTCATGAGGTGGTCATCTACAAAAGGTCCTTTTTTTAAGCTGCGTCCCATGAACGAACCTCCCTTCGTGATAGAAGTGCGGTTTCAAATGACCGCACCGTTATACCATTATTTTTTGCGGCTACGAACAATGTATTTGCTAGAGTGCTTGTTTTTCTTACGAGTTTTCGCACCAAGCGTCGGTTTACCCCAAGGAGTGAGTGGACCGCTACGACCAATTGGAGCGCGACCTTCACCACCACCGTGTGGGTGATCATTCGGGTTCATTACGGAACCACGAACGGTTGGACGCTTGCCTAACCAGCGAGAGCGACCTGCTTTACCGATGTTGATCAGTTCATGATCTCCATTACCTACGCCACCGATTGTAGCACGGCACTCTTTACGGATCATACGAGTTTCACCAGAAGTGAGACGTACGATTGCGTAATCGCCATCGCGACCGAGCAATTGAGCTGATGTACCAGCAGAACGAACCAGCTGTCCACCTTTGCCTGCTTTCAGTTCGATGTTGTGGATAACTGTACCTACCGGAATTTTCTCAAGCGGCAGTGCGTTACCTACTTTGATATCTGCATCTACGCCAGATTCGATAATCGTGCCAACTTGAAGTCCTTGTGGAGCCAAGATGTAACGTTTCTCACCATCTGCATAGTTGATAAGAGCAATATTAGCCGAACGGTTCGGATCGTATTCGATTGTTGCTACACGACCTGGGATGCCGTCTTTGTTACGTTTAAAGTCAATGATACGGTACTTCTGCTTATGACCGCCACCATGATGACGAACAGTAATTTTACCCTGGTTGTTACGACCAGCGTTTTTGCTTTTCGGAGCAAGCAAGGATTTTTCCGGCTTCGAAGTAGTGATCTCTTCGAAAGTGGATACTGTCATCTGACGACGAGCAGGAGAAGTCGGTTTGTACTTTTTAATTGCCATTTGTTTTCCCTCCTTCGCTCTGTCTTTAGATATTAAATGCCTTCGAAGAATTCGAGAGCTTTGCTATCTTCGCTTAATTGAACGATTGCTTTTTTCCAGTCAGAACGTTTACCTAAATATTTACCTACGCGCTTCGGTTTACCTTTAACACGCAATGTGTTTACGTTCAGAACTTTCACGTCGAAGATGCGTTGAACAGCATCTTTGATTTCTGTTTTGTTTGCACGTAAATCAACTTCAAATACGTATTTGTTGCTAGACATCATGTCAGCAGTACGTTCGGTAATGACCGGGCGCTTGATAATATCACGAGGATCTTTCATTATGCAAGCACCTCCTCAACTTTTGCCACTGCATCTTGCGTGATGATCATTTTTTCATGATGCAGAACATCAAGAACGTTGATCCCGCTAGCAGAAACAAATTTTACACCAGGAATGTTGCGAGCAGACAGTGCAACGTTGTCGTTGTAGTCGCCTGTTACAACAAGAACTTTTTTCGAAGCGTTCAGACTTCCGAGCACTTGAACCATTTCTTTTGTTTTCGGTGCATCGAAGTTCAGAGCGTCAAGAACAATAACTTCATCGCTTTGCACTTTAGAAGACAGTGCAGATTTGATAGCCAAACGACGAACTTTTTTCGGGAGCTTGTAAGAGTAGCTACGCGGAGTCGGTCCGAATACTACACCACCGCCAACCCATTGTGGAGAACGGATACTACCCTGACGAGCGCGTCCTGTTCCTTTTTGTTTCCACGGTTTACGTCCACCACCGCGAACAGCGGAGCGGTTTTTCACAGCGTGTGTACCAGCGCGAAGGGAAGCCTGCTGCATGATTACATAATCAGCAAGTACCGCTTCGTTCGGCTCGATTCCGAATACTGTATCGTTCAGTTCGACTTCGCCTACTTGAGCGCCAGTTTGGTTAAAAAGTGTTACTTTAGGCATTGCGAGTCCTCCTTTCTTAATTAGTTGCTACCTTTTACAGCGTTTTTTACAGTTACGAAGCTGTTTTTCGGGCCTGGAATTGCACCTTTCACTAACAGCAGGTTACGTTCTGTATCGATTGAAACGATCTCAAGGTTCTGAACTGTGATCTGCTCGCCACCCATACGTCCTGGCAATGCTTTGCCTTTCAGTACGCGGTTAGCAGCGATTGAGCCCATTGAACCAGGACGACGATGGTAACGGGAACCGTGAGCCATCGGTCCGCGAGATTGACCGTGACGTTTGATCGAACCAGCGAAACCTTTACCTTTTGAAGTACCGGTTACGTCAACGATGTCTCCCTCTGCAAAAATATCAGCTTTAATCTCTTGACCTACTTCGTATTGACCGAGGTCTACATTACGAAGTTCACGAACGAAGCGCTTAGGCGTTGTGTTAGCTTTCGCTGCATGGCCTTGTTCCGGTTTGTTTGTACGAACTGCTTTCTTATCAGCAAAGCCGATTTGGATCGCTTCGTATCCGTCAGTTGTTGCATCTTTCTTCTGAAGAACAACACACGGACCTGCTTCGATAACAGTTACCGGAATAACAATGCCTTCTGGAGTGAAAACTTGAGTCATTCCAACCTTTTTACCTAAGATTCCTTTGGTCATGATAGCCACCTCCTATTAAGTAATCAGTTAATATATGTTTTCGTTCATTGCATTCAGCTTACAGCTTGATTTCAATGTCAACACCTGATGGCAGGTCAAGACGCATAAGCGAATCAACTGTTTGCGGTGTTGGGTTCACAATATCGATCAGACGCTTGTGTGTACGCATTTCGAATTGCTCACGGGAATCCTTATATTTGTGCACCGCACGAAGAATCGTGAAGACGTTACGTTCTGTCGGAAGCGGGATCGGGCCAGAAACTTCTGCACCTGAGCGCTTTGCAGTATCAACAATCTTTTCTGCGGACTGATCAAGAATTCTGTGATCGTATGCTTTCAAGCGGATACGAATTTTTTGCTTTGCCATTGTAGTCCCTCCTTTGTCGCCTATTTTGATAAATAGACATTCTCAGCGAAAAAACCTGACAACCGGCCATGGCATCGGAGCCTGGTGTGTCAGCAACCTCCCGCGTCATCGCGTCTACAAACCAACATTCAAAAGTATATCAAAAGCACCCAGTGAATGCAAGCTTTTTCTACATCTAGATTATTTTTTTATTTGATAACCCAGACCTTGAACATTCTATCCTATCCCTTCAAAAATTGCAAGGTGAGTATTTTAACTTTTTTTACGCCAGATCTGACCAGCTTCGGTATAAAAATATCCGATCTACATACGTTAAGCATGTACATCTTAGTGAAGACGGAGGGATATAATCACCATGGCACAGAAGAATAAGAAGAAACAGGAAATCCATGATGTTCACACACTTATTAATGAGATGGAAAAAACACCGGCTATGGTCAATGTAGCTGATGAGATTGAACAGGATGAGGTCAATCACAAAGATACCGGTATTACAAACAACTAAAATGAAAAAGCAAAAAGAGAAAGGGGATCAGTCCCTTTCTCTTTTTGCTTTCTTTATATGTAGCTTTATGCCTGGTTGATCCGACGGTTAATTTCACGGCTTAACTCAGCCAGCTCAGCTGCCATCCCCGCTACATTACTTGCTGCATCCCGCATCTCTTCTGACACCGTCTCCAGATTTTTAATATCACTTGTCACCTGTTTAATGCTTGCAAGCGACGCTGAAATCGCCTTCAAAATGTCTTGGAAGCTTGATCTTGCTTCGGAAGCATGACTTGTTCCTGCTTCCACCAGGCTTGTCGTACCTTGCAGGGAATTTACAACATCTTGTACATCCGCCTGCGAGATCTGCACAAGATCAGAAATTTCTGTGAGCGCCTTGCTTGTATCATCCGCAAGCTTCTTGACTTCATTCGCTACAACCATAAAGCTGCGTCCGTGCTCTCCCCCGGCCCGTGATGCTTCAATCGCTGCGTTGAGTGCGAGGATGTTGGTCATCTTGGAAATTTTCTGAATAAATTCAATGATTGATTCAATCTGGTTGGAGCTGTCACTCAGCTTGGCAATCTTCTGCTGAACCGATTCGAAGAAGTTCTCGATCTGCTCCATCGTATCGAACGTCTGGTCAATGATGCGTTCTCCAGCTGTCGCATGCTTCATAATATTTTCTGAGCTTTCTTCTACATTCTGTGCATCGTTGTATACTTTTTCTGTGGCATAGAACATCTCACTGGCAGAAGAACTCGTCTGCTGAGCCGTTGCCGCTAGCATCTCACCAGACCCAACAAGTTTATGCTGTACCTGCTTGATCTCTTCTTGTACGCGCATGCGGTCTTTAATGTAGATAGCAATATACGACTCCATGATAATCTGTGTATCCAGATTTATAAGAGCTGAGATGGCTGTAACCAGTTCAATACCGCGTTCGAGATCACGCGCCGCATATTTCTCCATAATTTTGCGGATAAAAAATTCCATGATCAGTTGATTAGCCGCAATGTACCAGCTCGGCAGAAGCCGCACTCGATTGTGCACGTTGCCAATCTTCATGCGATAGTTTACATATTCCATATCCACCTGATCCGTTGCGAGAGAGCCACAGTACATTTTAAACGTCTTGCCAAGTCGATCTACTGTTGTATGCTCTTGAATGATACCTTTCAGCTCATCTGTATTCATCAACTTATCATAAAAAATCTCAATTAATTCGTCTGCCACATCCTCCATGAACCCTTTACTTTCGGCTAACAATTTTAAGCGCTTGGGTGTAAGATTGAGAAATTCTTTGCGCTTTTCAAGCTCCACTTCAGTCATATGTTGAAACACATTAGGTCGTCCACTCTTAACCAGTTCGTGGTAGTCATCCAGAATTTGTTCTTTTGTCGTACTGTGCATATTTCTTTTCTCCCCCTTTAGTCTTCCCTTATCTATGTACATTGCCTTCTTTATTAAAGAGGTAATAATCACATTTTATCATAACCCTACACAAAAAGATGGTTAAATTATACTTTTACGGATAAAAATCCTATGATGATATATGGCATTTTGAGGGCGGATAATCCGCCCTCTCCATCAATAAAGTCGCCTCTTTATATATTGATATACATGAGACCAAAGCGTCCACAAAGCAGCGCATCGTACAGGAATCTGAATACGGACCTTTTCCTTGTGGGCCATCGTGATTTCTCCTTCTCGTTCGAAATCTTCATATCATCACCGTAGTATGAACAACCCGCTACAATCGCTCCATGCCCATCAGTTCAATTTCTGTGTTACTAATATCAGATGCCAGCCGCCTGAGTTGCTGCACGACTTCTCCTGAGCAGCGTTCCAGCTCCCGAAGCATCTCCCGCGCTTCCTTCGACTTACCATCTACTGAAGCCCTATAGATAGCAAAAGCCAGGTCATGCATTTTTCGATGCGGCTTCTCCAACGCCTCAATTGCTTGATTGGATTGCTTCAACTGCACATTCAGCTGGCACATCACAACCTTCGTTCCACACTCCACTTCCTCCGTCTCTTGCTGCATCCGGCTAATCGTCTCATTCACCCGGGAGACCGATGCTGTCGTCTGGGCCGCAATATTATTAATGAAGCCGACTACGTTTGCGATGTCGATCATTTTCCCGAAATGGCCGAACCCGCTTCTGTACAAAATCAGGAGAAATTCGTGTGAAAAACATAGCAGCAGCTCCTTCCCAAATTTATTCTTGTTCAACAGCTGGTATAAAACGCTCTCGTCCTCCACAGGCTAACAGAAGAAAACGGAGGTGTTAGCACATGAAACTCTCACAGTTACCCATTAATCAGGAGCAGCTTGTACAGGCATGGCAGCAAACGCTCCCCTCTACTTTCCATCCGACAGACCGGGTGGAAGTAACGGCTGATACACGTAACCCACAGTCCCTTCTGATTCATGTTCATACAGCCGGACACTCAAACTATTCATTTGATTATGAATGCCGCTACATGGACCCACGCGAGGTTCAAGTACGTCTGATCGAAATGCAGAGAGACGGCTATGCCATTTCAAAGCCGAGTCCGGACATTGAAGATCTGTCAGGTACCTATATGCGGCACATTCATGAGTGTGCACAGACGCTACATCCGACTACTCATCCACACTAAAGCAGAATGGAGGACACACCTAATGACCAAAAATCATAACCCTGGTGTTGATAAGAATCTGCAAAATGTCGTAAAAGATCTGAATCAAGTGAAAGCCGGGAGCTTCCATGCCAAACAGATTCAACAAGATGTAAATGACCGGCGTCACCAGGATGACATGAATCACAATGAATAAGGGGTAAAAAATACTACCTGACAGAGAATGTTTGCTGTCAGGTAGTGTTTGATTACAGTATTTTCTTAATATGAATTTCTTTTTCTTCAGCCAGATCCACAATCTTCGGCTGCTTCATTGGTCGGTTAACCCGGTTAAAATATACTTTTACAATCGGAGTTACACCACTGTTTTTCCGGACGTTAATAACTACACCCGTCTCTCCGGTTGAAAGGGAAACAAGCGATCCGAGCGGATATACAGCAATATGCTTACAAAATACGTCGACTACACTTCCATCAAAGTACTTGTTCTTTCCTTCCATCAGAATTCCAAGTGCTTCACGTGGAAGTTTTCCGTTCATGTTTACCAACGTATCGTACTCCTCTACTACCGCTACAATCCGGCTAGACAGCGGAATTTCTTCCCCCTTTTTCGCAGATGGATAGCCACTTCCATCCCAGCGCTCATGATGATTCAACACCATATCCGCTACTGAACCCGGCATTCCCATTTCTTTAAGAATGTAATAGCCGTAGCGGGAGTGTTCCGCAAACTGTGCTTTCTCATAGCTGCTCAGTTCCTTGCCACCAATTAAAAACGGCATCTCCCGCAGCCCTACATCATGTAGGAATGCACCCATCCCAATACAGTACACGTCTTCATCAGAAAGATTCATCAATCCACCAACAAGCATAGACAGCACGCCTGAATTGACGATGTGGTTGTAGAAGGAGTCATTATCGAGTACACGAAGTTCCATCAAAAGCGAAAGCAAGTCCTCATTATTCAGCACCTGATGCATCATCGGACGCACACGTGCGGCCACATCATACACCTGGTCACTCAGATTGGCTCCTCGGTCGTCCGGAGCATAAAGCGCCAGCCTTTCTTCACTCATCTGCAAAAGCTTCTGCTTCAAAGAATCAATAGGATTCAACATCAAAGTGTAGCGGTCGTTGATCGCAACAGATAGAATGGAGCGCTTCTCAAGTGATGAAATTACTACTTCATTCAGCGTTACTCCCGCTTTTACAAGCACCATTTTCGTCCGTGGACAGGTCACATCTTCCTTGACCACCATGCCCGGACGAAGCTCACGAACTGGAACCCGATCCATGTGGCTCCCTGCCTTTCTTTATAGAAATTACAGATGGGCTTCCATCTCAATAGAAGCCAGTTTCTTGTCCTGCACCTGAATATGCATAATCAACCACTCCAACAGCTCTTTTTTCAGTGTCTGAACAAGCGCTTGTGTAATCCCACTTTCTTCAATTTCCATTTTCAGCGCGAACATCTTCTTGATAAAGATCGAGTGCTGATCACGATGCATCTCAAACTCCTCATACAAGGAGCGCATCATAACATTTTCTTCGCTTTTAAAATGAAATAACGTGTACTGCAAAACATAGCCAACTGTATCTTCAATAAACTCTTCATCATTCTGCTGAATGGCGTCTAGCAGCATATTAATGCGGTCAATCAATTGACGATGCTGATCATCCACAAATTCGATTCCGGTGTATAGATCATCTGTGAATTCTACTTTTGTAATTTCTTCACTCATTTCTTCTCCCCCTTATGCAGTGATCACCATCTATAGCGGGATACTTCTTTCTGATGGATGGTAGCCAAGTGTTTATCCCGGACATTGATGTGATTCACAAGCCAGTCCACCAGATCAGTTTTTAGCGTGGCTACAAGTTCAGGTGTAACACCACCCACTGCGATCTTACGCTTTATCTGGTATACATTCTTAATGAACTTGGAATGCTCGTCTCTGTGTGAGGCAAAACCAGGATATGAATCTTTAATCATAATTCCCTCTTCGGCACTAAAATGCTCAATTACATACTCAGCTAGATAGTCCACCGTCTGCAGCGTAAGGACTGTGTCATTCTGATCAGCTACCCGGAAAAACTCGATGATTCGATCAAATAATTCACGATGCTGATCATCAACAATGCCAATGCCAGTTTCTAGATCGGAACTCCATTGAATCTCCATCCTACTTCCCCCTTCGTATGATGCGATGTTTTTTCCTTAATTTTACTACGATTATACTAAATTATGAGAAAATAATCACAATTTATTTTGAAAATTTAAACTTCTTATTTTGAGTGGAATGGGCATGCTATGATAATAAGAAAAAAGGAGATTGGTTACATGCCTGATATAACACTTACACCCGGCACACTTGTTACAGCTTCCTATAAATCAGGGGAGTATATCGGAGAAATTGTTGAACTTTATCCGCCACGTGTGGCTGTCGTCAAAATTCTGGCCGTACAAAAACACCCGGCGCAGGGAGATCTGCACCATCCGTTTGCCACAGATGTGCCGCTCTTTCACCAACGCCGGGCGCTCTCGTATCAGGAGAAGGCATCCGCTCCACTTGCTTCTGTTCGTCTACATACCGGCGAAGTGCCGGGCTATAAGGAATCTCTCTTAGCAGCACTGGATGCAGAAATCCACACGCTGCAAAATGATGACTCCGAATGGGCAAAACGCGCTCTCTCTGAACTGCATGCCCTTCAGAATGAATACCGTACTCTGTAATTCATTCCATCTCTTCTTCATCAGGCCGCCTGTCTGCTTTTCGTGCAGACAGGCGGCCTGATTTGCGTACGGCTTCCCGCAGCAAAAACTCAATGTGTGTGTTTACACTTCTGAATTCATCGGCCGCCCAGCCTTCCAGTGCCTCATACAATTTTGGATCGAGTCGAAGAAGAAATCGTTTTTTCTCCGCCACTGCTTAGTAGAGAGAACCAGAATTAATAACAGGCTGGGCAGAACGTTCAGACACAATGGCAACCAAGAGATTGTTAATCATCGCTGCCTTGCGCTCTTCATCAAGTACAAAACCATCCTGCTCGAGCTGAGCAATGGCTAACTGCACCATTCCAACTGCACCCTCCACAATCTGCTGACGGGCAGAGATGATGGCACTAGCCTGCTGGCGCTGCAGCATCGCACTTGCAATCTCTGTTGCATACGCTAAGTGCGTCAGTCTGGCTTCCATTACTTCAACCCCTGCTACTGTGAGCCGGGACTGTAACTCACGCACGAGTTCTTCCGCAATTTCTTCGCTGTTACCGCGCAGGCTGTATCCTTCTCCATGTGCGTGATCATACGGATAACGGCTTGCTACATAACGAAGCGCGGTCTCACTTTGAATCTCAACGAATGTCTCGTAATTGTCTACATCAAACAGCGCTTTAGCCGAGTCTACTACTTTAAAAACTACAACTGCTGCAATTTCAATCGGATTTCCTTCCACGTCATTTACTTTCAAACGTGCACTGTTAAAATTACGCACCTTAAGCGACACAGAACGACGCACTGTAAATGGTACAGTCAGCCACATCCCATTATTTGAAATCGTGCCCAAATAACGTCCAAAGAAAATAACCGCCTTCGCCTGGTTCGGCTGTACAATTACGATGCCGCTTGCAAGAAGAATCGCACCAATAAGCAGAATCAAACCAAACGGATTCTGCATGAGCACCAATACATAGGCACCTCCCAACCCGATGA